>JABDJT010000309.1 GCA_013003335.1 Verrucomicrobiales bacterium
CCTGGACGAAGCTCCCTTTTCGGTCGAACTGGAGCAACCCGGGATCGGCCTCGCCAAAAATGCGGAGCTGGATTTGAAAGTGAAAGTGCAGCGGTCCGAAGGTTTCGAGGGCGCCTTGTATTTGGAAATGGACTGGCTGCCGCCCGGCGTGACGAAACAGCCGCCGCTCATCATTCCCGCCGGGGAATCCACCGGTTCTTACAAGATCTCCGCGACACCCCAGTCGAAGGACGGCCAATATCGTCTCTCGATCTCTGCCCGCGAAAACGAAGGCGGGAATCCACGCTCCGGAGTGGGACTTCATTACATTGCCTCACCGCCGATCGATGTCGAAGTGGTCGATCCCTACCTGGAGATCACGCTCGACCGTGCTGCGATCGAACAAGGCAAAACCGGAAAACTGATCGGTACGATCAAACATCTCCGACCATTCGAGGGCGTTGCATCAGCGAAACTTCTGCGGCTTCCCGCCGGCGTCACGCTGATGGAGCAACCCGAAATCAAGCCCGGCGATGAGTCCGTTACCTTTGTTCTCCAGGTCGCGCCGGACGCCCTGACCGGCCAGGCAAAGGAGATTGCTTGCGATGTGGCAATTTCGGAAAAGGGCCAGATCATACATCAGCAAACCGGAAGCGGTATCCTGCGTATCGACGAAACACGAAAATGAAACGCTTGTTGGTTCCAGCCCTGCTGTTTTCAATCCCGGCCGCGGGAGGAGACGTGAGCTTTAAAAACGACGTCATGCCGGTTTTCATGCAGCACGGCTGCAACGCGGGGGATTGCCACGGTTCCAGCCGGGGACAGGACGGATTTCAACTTTCGCTGTTTGGATACGACGCCGAGGGCGATTACTACCGGCTGCTGGAGGAAATTCCCGGGCGGCGGGTCAATCCTGCCGTCCCGGAACAGAGCCTGCTGCTCGCCAAGGCCACCGGATCCGTTCCCCACACGGGTGGGGAACGATTTACGAAGGAGTCCGAATCCTACAAAATCCTGCTGGGCTGGCTGAATGCCGGGGCACCTCGCGACCCCGCCGAAACAGCTCTCGCAACCGGCATCCAATTTGAGAAAGCCGAACACAAATTCGAGAAGCCCGGCGGAAGTTTAAATAGCAAAGTCATCGCTACTTACTCGGACGGCACAGAACGCGACGTCACCCGCTGGTGCCTGTTCATGACCAGCAATGAATCCGTCGCGAAAATTGACGACGACGGAAAAATCACGGCCCCAAAGCCGGGCGCCGCTCACGTGTTCGCCCGGTTCGACAAGTTCACCGTCGGAATGGAAATCACCGTCCTGCCGGAAGGCCCATTCGCCTGGCCCGACCCGCCCGCCAACAACTACATCGACGAATTGGTTTTCGCGAAGCTGAAGGACCTGCGCATCCTGCCGTCGGAATTGTGCTCTGACGAAGATTTCCTCCGCCGCGTCACCATCGACCTGACTGGAATTCTTCCGACACCGGAAGAATACGACGCGTTCATCACCTCAACCGATCCTGACAAACGGACCAGGCTGGTCGACGATTTGGTGTCCCGCGATGCCTTCGGCGAAGTCTGGGCCGCGCGCTGGAGCGAGTGGCTGCGAATCTACACCGATACGAATCCGGGGAGCGGAACTGCCATGTTGGCAGGCTGGAACTACTACCAGTGGATCCGCGAACAGATGATCGAGAACACGCCGCTCGACCAATTCGCATCCGAACTGCTGACTGGAAACGGTTCAAATTTGAGCAATCCCCCGTCGAATTTTTACACGATGATTCCGCAAGGAAAAGTCGACCCGATCCGGCTCAGCGAAGACACCGCCCAGATTTTCATGGGCATCCGGACCCAGTGCGCCCAGTGCCATAACCACCCGTTCGACCGCTGGACCATCGACGATTACTATGCCTTCCAGTCGTTTTTCACCGGCGTGCGGCGAAAGCACGGAGGCGAAGCGCGGGAATATTACACCTTCGTCGATGTCCATGCCGAGCCAGCCAAACACCTCGTCGACGGGCGGCCCATGCCCCACAAATTCCTGGGCGGCGATAACGCCGAGGTCGAAAATAAGGACCCGCGCAAAGTCCTCGCCGGTTGGCTAACTCAGCCCGAAAACGTCTTGTTTCGCGAGAACCTGGCCAACCGGATCTGGTCGCACTTTTTCGGAAAAGGAATCATCGAACCGGTCGACGACGTCCGAATCTCCAATCCGCCGGGCAACGCACCGCTCATGGCGGAGCTCGGACGGCGCCTCGGTGAAGAGTATGCTTACGATCAGAAAAAGCTGATTCGCGACATCTGCCTGAGCCGGACCTACCAGCTGTCAGCCACCGCGAACGAATCGAACCGGCGCGACGATCGCCTGTTTTCCCATGCCCAGCTTCGCCGCATGCGCGCGGATGTCCTCTTCGATTCCCTCATGGCGGCGCTCGATTACCGTCGGCAATTCCGCAGGTCATCGGCCGAACGCGCCCTCGTCATGTTCGAGGGAGGTCGCCGCGACGACTTCAACAGTTACTTTTTCACCACGTTCGGACAGGCCCGACGCGAATCGGTTTGCGCCTGCGAGGACCGGACAGAAGCCACCCTCGCGCAGGCCCTCCACCTCATCAACGGCCGTACCATCGACGATGCCCTTCGCCGAAATCCAAAGCTGATTCCTTCATTGCTGGATCTGTATCCTGACAGCCCGGAAAAAATCGTCGACTCTTTGTTCATCCGTGCCCTCAGCCGAAAGCCCACCGAGGCGGAACGGAAAAAAATTCTCGAACTGATTCCGGAAACCACCAACCGCCGCGAGCTGCAGGATTCCTGGAATGACGTACTCTGGGGCCTGCTGAATTCCAGCGAATTTTTATTCAACCACTGATGGCATTCCGAACCAACAGGGTCTGTTTCCCGAACCAACAGGGTTGGTTCGTTTGTTCGATCATCCTACCCATGTGGATCTTCGCGACTGCTTCCGCGGCCCCGCCGAATTTTATTGATGATGTGCTGCCGATTTTTAAGGAACACTGCCTCAGCTGCCACAACCCGGACAAGAAAAAGGCCGACCTTGATCTTTCCACTACGCAGACCGTGCAAATTGGTTCTTCCGGTGGGGAAATTGTGAAACCGGGCGTGCCGGATACCAGCGTGCTGTTTATGGTGATTGACCACCACGAGGATTTCGAGGCGATGCCGCCCAAAAAACCGAAGCTTCCGGAAGCGCAGCTGAAAACGATTCATGCCTGGATTGCCGAAGGACTTCTCGAAACCGCAGACGGAAAATCCCAGCTCCGCGAAATGAGTTTTGATGTTTCGTCAGGATCCGCTGAGCGACCGGAAAATCCCGCCATGCCAACCAGTCTTCCGGAAGTGGCAAAATCGGAAACGCGGGTGCCACCTCCCGTCGTGGCCATGGCGGTGAGTCCGTGGGCGGACGTCGTCGCCGCGAGCGGGCACGAACAAATTTTTCTTCTCGGAAAGCAGGAAGACGATTCCAGCAAATTGACCCGACTCGGAATCCTGCCGTTTCCTGAAGGCACGATTCACGATCTCCGGTTTTCTCGGAATGGTGATTTGTTAGTTGCCGCCGGCGGGATGGGTGCCAAATCGGGGAAGGCTGTTCTGTTCGATGTCAAAACCGGAAAACGAAAAGCCGAAATCGGCGATGAAACCGATGTCGTGCTGTCAGCCGATGTGTCGGCCAATCACCAATTCGTTGCGATCGGCACGCCGCTCAAAATGGTGAAAATTTTCTCCACTCAAAACGGCAAACTGCTTCACCGGATCGAAAAACACACGGACTGGGTAACGGTGGTACGGTTTTCGCCCGACGGAAAATTGCTGGCAACGGCCGACCGGAATGGCGGCATTCACGTTTGGGAAACGGAAACGGGCGGCATTGTTTACACTCTTGATGAACACAAGGTGAGAGTCACCGCGCTCAGCTGGCGGCCCGACGGTAAGGTGCTTGCTTCCGCCGGAGAAGACGGAAAATTCGTTTTGTGGGATATGAAGGACGGCTGGCCGACCCGCACGGTGAAAGCTCATGAGCAGAAAGCAGAGAGCCGGTATTCCCGCCGAACGGGGATCCTGGATCTTTCGTTCGGGAGGGACGGTCAGATTGTCACGACAGGACGCGACCGGTCCATTCGCTGGTGGAAGGCCGACGGAGCTCCGGCGGGAGAGCTGAAAGAATTCGAATCGCTGCCGCTCCAGGTTGGCTACTCCCCGAGCTTCAAACGGGTTTATCTCGGAGACCTCGACGGGCAGGTTCACGCCATCGATTTGGAGCAGCGGAAAATCGTGGATTCGCGGGCACCCTGAAATCGTCAATCACCCTTCAGTTTTTCCCGGGCGGCCTCCTTCTCCTCCGGTGGAACAACCTGCTGAATCAGTTCCTCCACATTCGCTCCGATCTCATCATTGGATCTTGGGAGCACAGTGAGATCGAGGCCTTCGGTTTCCAGGAATTCGACCGCGCTTTCGTGCACTTTCCATTTTACATCCTGCGCGATTTCGATCGCCCCCCCTGCAATGCGGGAGTCATTCACTGATACTTCCGCCGTTCGAACTTTCCAATCGCTACCCAGTATGGTCGTTCGTTTCAGGTTCACGACGGATCGGCTTTCGACGCGAATGGTATTCGGCTCACCCAGTCTCCGGATGAAAACATTCTCAAGCGCCACCGAGCACGAACGCTCTTCGTTGTTTCGGCCAGTAACGGTCAGTGTTTGGGCAGCCGAAGAAAGAATGACGGCATTTTTCACCGTGTAGCTCCCGGTGTCCAGGAA
>JABDJT010000312.1 GCA_013003335.1 Verrucomicrobiales bacterium
ATAATGAACTCAGCAAGATCCTGATCGATCTCGGGTCGGAGGACGTGACGCTGAAAATCATCGATGGCGAGACGGAAATCGGCTCCGAGGCACTTCGCGAGATTCTCGAACTGCTCTCCAAGCTCAGCCGTTACAGTGATGTGATCGAGCGAAACGCGGGGGATTTTGAAGAATATCTTGGGAAAGAAACGGATGGCAAATTGCCCGAATATCTCGTGCAGGTGCGGGAAGGGAATGATATTCACGTTCATTACTTCCTCGACGAAAGCGAGTTGCGGGATTTCGCAGCGGACAATCGTGATCTCCACCTTTTCGGCCGGAAGGAAACTGAAGAAGAAGACGGCGAGGACACTGAAAATGCGGAAGGGGGCGGAAATGGCTCCAGTTCTTCGAACGGTGGCGTGACCCGCCGAGGAAGATTGATCGAAATTCACGAGTCCAAGCCGATTGGAAAAGTTCTCGGCCGGTTGAAAGAGCTAGGTCTGCCGATCGAGCATTTTTCTTCGCAGGACAAACCCCTGTTTGAGGTGATCGAAGGAGATGGCGAAAATGCCAAGTCGAATCCTGTTTTCAGCGTGCCGGAAATTCTCGAAACCGTGACTGAGAACGGCAAGCGGGGCATGCAGCTGCAGCGATTCAAAGGGCTGGGTGAAATGAACGCGAAAGAGCTATTCACCACCACAATGGATCCCGAAAACCGAAAGCTTCTCCGCGTCAAGATGGACGAGGAAAACATGGTCGAGGCGGACAAGATGTTCACGATTTTGATGGGTGATGTAGTCGAGCCACGCCGGCAGTTTATCGAAGATAACGCGCTGAGCGTCCGGAACCTGGATGTCTGACCCTTCTATCCCGGCCTGATCTGTAACGAGCCGTTCTGTAAATTTTTCCCTTTTTCTCCATGCCAGAAGATTCTGATTCTCCCGAAGCCCCTCTTCCGAAGGACATCTCACCGATTTCGGTGGCGGATGAAATGTCGAATTCGTTTCTCGACTATTCAATGTCCGTCATCATCTCGCGGGCGCTGCCCGATGTGAGAGACGGATTGAAACCATCGCAGAGGCGGATCCTGCTCGCGATGAACGACCTCGGGCTTGCCCCGGGGAAAAATTACCGAAAGTGCGCGAAAATCTGCGGTGATACCTCCGGTAACTATCACCCGCACGGGGAGGCGACGATTTATCCAACGTTGGTGAACATGGCGCAGCCGTGGTCGATGCGGGACTGTCTCGTCGACGGCCAGGGGAATTTCGGCTCGGTTGAAGGCGATCCGCCGGCAGCGATGCGATATACCGAGGCACGTCTCACTCACGTCGGTCACGTGCTGATGGCCGATATGGAGAAGGACACGGTCGATTTTGTCCAAAACTATGACGAAACCCGCCAGGAACCGGTCGTTTTTCCGGCAGCTGTTCCAAATCTCCTCGTAAACGGCGGAACCGGGATCGCGGTTGGGATGGCGACAAACATTCCGCCGCATAATCTTGGCGAAGTGGTCGACGGCGTTTGTGCGACGATCGACAATCCGGACATCACGGTGGCGGAATTGCTGACTTACATCAAGGGCCCGGATTTCCCGACCGGCTGCACGATTTTGGGGCAAAAAGGCATCCAGGAATATGCCGTGACCGGCCGCGGATCGATTCGGGTCCGGGGGCGGGCGGAAGTCATCGAGACGAAAACCGGCCGCGAGCAAATCCTGATCACCGAGATTCCTTACGCTGTGAACCGCGCCAAGTTGGTCGAACGAATTGCGGAACTGGCCAATGCGAAAATTCTGCCCGAGATTTCCGCGGTGCGGGATGAGTCCGACGAAAATACCCGCGTGGTGGTCGACCTGAAGAAGGATTCCCGCAGCCAGGTGGTGCTGAACAATCTTTACAAGCACACGTCGCTGGAGACCCCGTTTTCGGCCAATATGCTCGCGATTGATGATCGCAGGCCCAAGCTGCTTTCGCTGAAAGACGCCATTGTCTGCTACATCGAGCATCGCCGCGAAGTGGTCCTTCGCCGGACTCGTTTCCTGCTCCGGCAGGCGGAAAAGCAGGCCGAACGGCTCGAAGCCTATCTGCTTGCGCTTGGAAATCTCGATGACTTCATCAAGATGATCCGCGATTCAAAAACGCGGGATGAAGCGCGGGAGAAAATCAAAGCCTACACATTCGATCCCGCTGACGTGGAGAAACTGGGGATTCTGATCCGAGGTCAGGCTTCGCTCGAAATCGAAGAAGGACGATACGTTTTCACCGATCAGCAGGTCAGCCACATCCTCGAACTTCGGCTCTACCAGCTCGTCGGGCTTGAGCGCGACAAGATCAAAAACGAGTACGACACCTTGCTCGAGACGATCAAAGACCTGCTCGACATTCTCGCCCGTGAAGAACGCGTGTTGCAGATCATCAAGGACGAATTGCAGGAGACTAAGGAGAAATACGGCACGCCCCGCCGCACCGATTTTGCCGAGTACGAGGGCGAAATTGCGAATGTCGATCTGATTGCGAACGAATCGAACGTCATCACCATCTCCCATCGCGGATACATCAAGCGGACGCTTTCCACCGAATTCCGAACGCAGGCCCGTGGCGGAAAAGGCCTCAAGGGAATGGAAACCCGCGAAACAGCTGACGAGGAGGAGGAAGCAGATTTTGTGGAACACCTTTTCGCGGCGACTTCTCACGATTACCTGATGTTTTTCACTAACACAGGTAGGGTCTACGTTGAGCGTGTTTACCAGATTCCCGAAGGATCCCGAACGGCGAAAGGCCGCTCCATCAAAAATCTGTTGAATTTGCAGCCCGAGGAGTCCATCGCGGCCGTGTTGCGGATCGTGGCAGTCGGCCAGGAAGATAAAGACGCGACCTTCGTCCCCGATCAGTTCGTGCTGTTTGCGACCCGTTCCGGGAAGGTGAAGAAAACCAAGCTGTCCGACTTCCGTAATTACCGAAAAGACGGCATTATCGCCATCAAGATCGAGGAAGGGAACGAGCTCATTGATGTGAAACTCACCTCCGGCAACGACGACATCTGCCTGGTCACGACCGGCGGATACGCCGTGCGCTGCAACGAGTCGACCATTCGCCCAATGGGCCGTGCCTCCGCCGGTGTTCGGGGGATCAATCCGCGCGAGGGAGATTTTTGTGTCGCGCTTGCCATCGCCGAAGACGAAGCCGACCTGCTCGTTGCCAGTGAAAAAGGCCTCGGGAAACGGACCGCTTTCTCCGAGTATGCGACCAAGGGGCGGGGCGGAAAAGGCATGCTGACGATGAAAGTGACCGATAAAACGGGCAAACTTGTCAAAGCTCTCCGCGTTTCCGAAGACGATGAAATCATGCTCATGACCGACGCCGGCCAGAATATGCGAACTGCCTGCTCCGGTATCTCGCGGATTGGACGAGCCACTCAGGGCGTGAAATTGATGAATCTCAAAGAAGGAGAATCGATTCAGGACATCGCGCGAATTGCTGCCGATGACACCGAAGATCTCGAAGGTGAGGAAGAATCAGAGACGGAAGAATCAGAGACAGACAAGTCCTAGGAAAACGCCCGCTTCAAAAGATAAGTTACCACCCGGTTATCACTCCGGCTGTTTTCGAACAATTCTTCATCCCTCGTGTAAGGCGTCCAGCGATAGCCGGAGTCTTCATCCGGGCAAAGATAGATCTCGTGCCTGCCCGGCGGATGATCAGTACAATCGATAACGCCATTGGCGTCCGTGTTAGCCCGGCAACCACCACCCAATTCCCCGACAGGAGCTGCATCCACTTCCAAACCCGCAACCGGCTCAAGGGTATCTTCAGTGAGCACGCGAATTTTCATCTCAACTATAATTGTCACAGTGTCGGGAAGCGTGACAGGAATTCGATTCAACAGGGTTGGTTTGATGAATCAACCCTGTTCCTTCGAATTCACCTGTTTTTGCTCGCGCCGGTTTCGCAAATTGCGTAGAGAAAAATCATGGAAAACTACCGGCTTCCCAATGGTGAGGTTCTCCCGGTCGAAGAGATTCGGTCCAAGGCGAGGGCTGGATTGCTCGATCTGGACGAACAAGTTCAGCCGGAAGATGGCGGCGAAGCCATATCCATCAAGAGCCTGGTTTCGACCCCGCCGCCCGTACCGGAAACGGCCCCGCCTCCGCTTCCCGCAAGCGTGACCGGGTCAGCGGCGGCACAAGGACCCGTTCATCCGCCTCATCAACCCGCACAGGCCGGTGCTGGAGGGGCTACGGGACAAAAGAAAAAAGGGTCGCTGAAGTGGCTTTGGATCACCCTGGTGTCGGTATTCGGGTTGTTGGTAGCGGCTGTATTCGGTGT
>JABDJT010000413.1 GCA_013003335.1 Verrucomicrobiales bacterium
GGTATCAGGCGCGGGATTTGGCTGTGGTGCGGGGGCATTTGGAAAAAGCGGTTGTCGTATTAGGCAGCGCGACTCCTTCCCTGGAATCCTGGAACAACACAGCGAAAGAAAAATATGACCTGGTTCAGCTGAAGCAGCGAATCGATGACCGCGAATTGCCGTTGATCCGCGTTATCGATATGCGGCTGGAATCGAGGAAGCAAAAGGGCGGAATTACGATCCTGTCTTCGAAATTGAGGGATTCCATTGAGAAGCGAATCGCGGATGGAGAACAGACGATTCTTTTCCTGAACCGGCGCGGATTTGCCCGAACCCTGCTGTGCCCGGATTGTGGATACGTGGCCGAGTGCCGGCACTGCAGCCTGACGCTGACCCTGCACCGGGAGGAAGATCGCCTGATGTGTCACATGTGCGGTTACTCTCAGCTCCCGCCCCGGCAGTGTCCGAAATGCCAGTCAAAAGCAATCGTCAATTCCGGTTACGGCACGGAAAAGGCGGAGATCGTTATCAAGAAAGTATTCGAAGGAGCCCGCGTCGCCCGCGTTGATACGGATTCGATCCGGAAGAAGAATCAACTGCGGGACATCCTGAATGCGTTCAAAGCCAAAAAAATCGACATTCTGATCGGGACGCAAATGATCGCGAAGGGACTTCACTTCCCGAATGTGACCTTGGTTGGCATTTTGAATTCAGATGTGGGTCTGCACATACCCGATTTCCGGGCCGGGGAACGGACCTTTCAGTTGATCACCCAGGTCGCCGGCCGGGCCGGTCGTGGTGAAATTCCCGGCGAAGTGGTCGTGCAAACCTACACGCCTCATCACTCGTCGATCCAGTATGCGCGGCACCATGACTTTGAAGGCTTCGCAGAATCTGAACTCGATTTGCGAAAGCAGTTCCGGCATCCGCCCTTCTTTCATTTAGCGATTATCACGGTTCGGTCGGTTCATGAACAGCGGGCGGAATTTTCGCTGAAAACTCTCCACGCCCGTCTCAAGCGGAATTTGCCGGATGAGATCGAGCTGACCGAGCCGCTTCCGTCGCCGTTGGTGAAATCCCATGATCAGTTTCGCTTCCAGGTCATCCTCAAATCGATTCAATCCCGGCGAATTGCTCATCACATCAGCACCGTCATGCGTGACCTGACTTTTCCCGATGATGTCATCGTCACGGTTGATATCGATCCCTACAATCTGAGCTGATGGACGACGTTCGCTTCATGAAGGAGGCCCTGCAGGAAGGGCGGAAAGGACTCGGCAAGGTGAGCCCGAATCCTCCTGTGGGCGCGGTGATCGTTTCGAAAGACGGGGAAACCATTCTCGGACGGGGCTGGCATCAAAAAGCAGGGTCCGCCCATGCTGAAGTGGAAGCGATCCGAAATGCGAACGAGCAAAATTCCAGTGTTCCGCTGAATGGAACCACGATTTACGTCACTCTGGAACCGTGTTCGACTGAGGGCAGGACGCCGGCCTGCACGGATGCGATTCTCGAAGCTGGATTTGGACGGGTCGTGATTGGAACGTTGGATCCGAATCCCGCTCACGCCGGTGCAGCAATTGATATACTGAAAGCCGGAAACGTCGAAGTAGAGACCGGCGTTTGTGAGATCGAATGTCTCGATTTGATTCGATTCTTTGGAAAACACATCACGACCGGAATGCCCTGGGTAATTGCCAAATCAGCGATCACGCTGGACGGGCGAACGACTCTCACTCCCGAACGCGGTCGATGGATCAGTTGTCCTGAATCCCGGAAAGATGTGCAGCGGATTCGCGTAGAATGCGATGCGATCCTGGTCGGCGGCGAAACGGTCCGCCTGGATAATCCGCATCTGACACTCCGGGGTGAATTTGCCGGGGATCGCAAACAACCGTGGCGCGTTGTATTCACCTCCAGCGGCGATTTGCCGGAATCGTCTCATCTGTTCACGGATGAATTCTCCGACCGTACGAAAGTCATTCAGGGGCAGGATCTTTCCGGTGCCCTTTCCGGGTTGGGACAGATGGGAATCACATCCGTCCTCCTCGAATCCGGAGGGCGTTTGTTTGCCCACGCGTTGGCTGAAAACCTGATTGATGAGGTGATTCTCTACCAGGCACCGATCATTGGAGGGGGAAAAAACCGACTTCTGCCGGTGGACGGGATCGTGAAGGATTTACGCGATGTGTCCTTCTCGGCGATCGGCCGTGATCAAAAAATCCGCGGGTTCCTGTGATCCTTCAAAAACGAATCAACAGGGTTAGTTCACCGATCAAACAGGGTTAGATCGTCGAGCAGTTCGAGCGCCCGATCCGTCCGATCGACCGAAACCGCGACCAGGGCATGACCCTCCCGCCGCCTCATGATTCGCAAGCTGCGGAGATGAATATCCTCGTCTTTGAACCGGAGAGCGATTTTCGCCAGGCTGCCGGGCTCATCTTTGACCCGGATGACGATCGCGTCCTCGGATACCGCTTCCAAACCGGCTTCGCGAAGGGCATCGAGGGCCTCATCGTAGTTGTCGGTGGTGAGCGTAACCACCGAACAATCGTCGACGGCCTCCACATCGAAGGATTCGATGTTGATGTTTCGCTCCGCGAGTAGCTCGGTGATTTGGGCGGTCAGGAATTGGTTGCGCTTGGCAACGACGGAAATCTGTTTCATGAGTCGGCGGCGGATGAGGATGTGTCAGGGTGGTTCAGGTAGTCGGCGACAAATTCATCGATCAGTTCCCTCGTCACGTGGGGCATCACAAGCAGGTGGCCGATCTCCTCCTGCACGGCAATTTGCCAGCGCTCAATGATTTCGTCAGATGGACGGGGAAAGACGACCGTAATGGCGTGCGGATTTTTCCAGGCTTCCACGCCGTTTTCCAGAAATTTTTTTACGGCGTATTCCGCGTTTTCGAGACAGCTGGCCACCCGTTCTTTGAAGCCGTCGTAGCCCCATCGCTGAATCGCATACCAAAGAATCAGCGGGGAAAACGCGTTTCTTGATCCGGTGATGGTCGTGTCGAGTGTTCCGACGTATTCGATTGAACGCGCGATGCGTTGCACATTGTTTCGATCGGCCAAAACCAGCCCGCACGGAATCGGTGATCCGATGAATTTGTGGCCGCTGATGGAGATGGAATCGACTCGTTCGGAGAAATCGAATTCCGGGGCGCCGTCGATAAATGGCAGGGTCATGCCCGCGAGTGCGGCGTCGCAATGGATGTAAAAACCCGGGATGGCGAGTTCGTCGAGAATTTCGCGGATCCTGTCAATCCGGTCGATCCCCTCCCGCATGGTCGTGCCGATATTGGCGAAGATGATGGGCGGGATATGGCGGTTGATCTTGATCGTTTCCCGAAGGTCTTCGTAGTCCAGCTCGCCGCTGGGCTGGGAATTGATCATGATGTTTTGCATGTTCAGAACCCGCAGATTCTTGGCCACGCTGTAGTGGGTATCCTCGGAATAATAGGTCATCCCGGAAGGAAACAGCTCCCGCGCGAGGTAGAGTCCGTACAGGTTCCCTTCCGTGCCTCCGTTCGTGACATAGCCCCAGAAGGAATTCTCCGGTGCCTGGAGCAACCGGCCAAACCAGTCGATCACTTCCCGCTCAAAATCGTGCGTGTGCAGTTTGAGCGTCCCGTCCTTGTAGGGATCGCCCACATTGTTGATCGGAAATTCGAGAAACCGAAACAATTCGCGGTAATCGATCTCCGCTGTGCAGGGATATCCCACGAATCGTTCCACGTCGTCCTGCAGCCGCTTGTAGAGATCATCAAGCCGCTTCGCGCTGGAAGGAGGAAGCTCAAATGCCATCGATTGATTGCCTTTTACAAATTAGCACACAAATTCATGGGGCGATGGCTCAAGTTTTCAAGACCCTCAAAGGATTCCGCGATTTCTTCCCCGAAGATTGCGCGACGCGGAATTACGTATTCGACGTTTGGAGGCGGGTTGCCGTCCGTTACGGGTTCCAGGAATACGAAGGACCGGTCCTGGAGCCGACAGAATTGTACAAGCGAAAAAGTGGGAATGAAATTGTCGGTCAGCTGTTTTGCTTTGAGGACAAAGGGGGCCGGGATGTTTCGATGCGACCCGAACTGACCCCGACGCTGGCGCGAATGGCGGCTGCGAAGCAGCGGGATTACAAGAAACCGCTCAAGTGGTTTTCGATCGGCCAGTTTTTCCGCTACGAAAGGCACCAGAAAGGGCGCGGACGGGAATTCTACCAGTTCAACTGCGATATACTGGGAGAGGAATCGGTCGCTGCGGATGCGGAACTGATCGCGCTTTCCATCGACCTGATGAGGGAATTCGGATTTACCTCCGACGATTTTTCCATTCGCCTGAGTGATCGGAATGCATGGACGGATTTCGCGGCCGAAAGTGGAGTCGGCGAGGATCGAATGACGGATTTTCTACAGGTGATTGACAAGCTGGAACGGGAAAAGCCCGAGGTGACAGAAGAAAAACTCGATTCGCTGGGCCTGACGCTCGAGTCGATCCGTGATTTTATCGGCGGAGGTGCGGCTGCTTCCGACCGCATCAGTGCGATTCAAAGCGATCTCGATGCCCGGGGAATGGGTGATTTTGTCCAGGTTGACCTGAGCATCGTTCGCGGACTGGCCTACTACACTGGAGCGGTTTTCGAAGTTTTCGATATTGGGAAAGGCATGCGGGCCGTGGCAGGCGGCGGCCGGTACGATCAGTTGGTGAAACTGATCGGCAATGCTGAAATGCCTGCCTGCGGCTTTGCGATGGGCGACATGGTCATCACCGATTTGATCCGTGAAACGGCACACGCCAACGAAAAGTTGGAGGCATCCATCAGCGAGTCAGGGCTCGACGTCTTCGTTGTAATCGCGGATGAAGAAAAGCGCACGGATGCAATTCGGCTTGTGCAGGAATTGCGTCAAAACGGGCTGGCGACCGGATTTCCTCTCACCCCGGCCAAGGTTGGGAAACAATTTCAAAATGCCGAGCAGGCGGGTGCTAAATTTGCTGTGGTGGTGGGAACGGAATTCCCCGAAACGACTGTGAAAAAGCTGGCAGATCGAAGTGAATTCACCTGTGAGGCAACCGAAATCGCGGGCCGGCTTTTGGCCTGAAGACGAATCAACAGGGTCTGTTCGCCAAACCAACCCTGTTGGTTCGTAAAAACAGAAAACCCCCGCCCGGCAATGCCAAACGAGGGTTTTTCGAATGAATTGGGATCGGATTAGTTGTTCCCGGTCGCACCATCCACTGCGTCTTTCGCCTTCTCAGCCGCGTTATCCACGGCGTCCTTGGCTTTTTCAGCAGCGTTCTCTACGGCGTCGCCGGCCTTCTCGGCAGCTTTTTCGACCGCATCGCCGGCTTTTTCAGCAGCTTTCTCGGCTTCTTTTGCTGCGTCATCGGCAGCATCTTCTGCCTTGTCGCAACCGACGAGGGCAAGGGAGGCGATGGCAGCGGCCACCACGGACAATTTTCCAAAAAGTTGGATGAATTTCATAGGACTGGTATTTGTTGGGTTGATTTATCGTTCACGATTCTGGCGCAATTAGTGCCACAGCTTCCGGGAATTGCAACGGGACAACGGATTGTCGATTCACAAGAATTTCTGATACCGGAAAACTGCGGTCTGTGCTAGGTTTCGCCCCCGATTTTGAAGGGATCGGGGTTTAAATCCAGCCTAAAATCAACGATTTCCAATCTTCATGAGTCAACCTCGCAGCCTGTTTGAAAAAGTGTGGGATTCCCACTCTGTCCGGGAGCTTTCCAACGGACAAACGCAGCTTTTGATCGGGACCCACCTGATTCACGAAGTGACCAGCCCCCAGGCCTTCGGGATGCTGCGCGATCTGAACTTGCCGGTGAAATACCCGAAACGGACGTTCGCTACGGTGGATCACATTGTACCCACGACCAATGAGGTGGAACCGTTTTAGGATCCTCTGGCGCAGGACATGATTTCCGCCC
>JABDJT010000416.1 GCA_013003335.1 Verrucomicrobiales bacterium
AATTTTTCCATGCACTATTACGGAGGGGATGGGCCAGCCGACTATTTTGGTCTGTTTGCGGATCGACTCGCGCAGAAACTGGAAAGTGGAGATCACAAGCCGGTTTGTGCAATGTCGCAGGGCACCAGTGGTGATTTGCATTGGATGGATTACGGTCAACCCAACAAGGGTCGAAATGTATCCGTCTACACGGATGGCCTGGTTACGATTGCGGCGCAGGCGCTGAAGGAGATCGAATATCAAAACGATCCGCCTTTGGGAATGGCAGAGCAAACTATTACCTTGTCACGTCGTTTGCCTGATGCCGAACGGCTGAGATGGGCGGATCAACTTCTCGGGGAAATGGGGAAACGCCGTCCCAAAAACCGCCCCGAGGTATACGCGGAGCAGGCTCGCTTTATTGACGAAAACCCGACTGAGACACTGGTGCTCCAGGCCCTACGGATCGGTGATCTCGCAATCACGGCTCTGCCAAACGAGGTTTATTCGATCACCGGACTCAAATTGAAGGCGCGCAGTCCATTCCCCGACACTTTCAATATTGAGTTGGCCAACGGAGCCGCCGGTTACATTCCCCCGCCCCATCAGCACGACCTTGGCGGTTACACCACTTGGCCGGCCCGGACGGCGGGCCTGGAAGTCGAGGCAGAGCCAAAAATCGTGGACTCGCTGCTGGGGCTGCTGGAAAATCTTTCGGGCAAAGCGCGCCGTGATCCACAGCCGCAGCACGGTGTTTACGCACAGGCGATACTTGCCGAAAAGCCATTGGCTTATTGGCGGTGTGAGGAATTTGAAGGCGGGAAGCTGGCGGATGCATCCGGCAAAAATCGAACAGGCCGGATTGAGGGTGGAATTGCCTATCATTTGCCGGGACCGGAACACACTTCATTCTCTGGCAGCGCCAGAAACGCAGCGCTGCAACTTGCGGGGGGCACCGCAACTGCCTCCATTCCGGAAGCGCGCAGCCTGTCGTTCTGGTTCTGGAATGGAATGGACAGTGCCGTCCGCGGAAATACCGGCGACCTCGTGCAAAAAAATGGAGAGGAATTGCGCCTGAAAATCGGCGGCCACGAAGATGGAAAGGGGCGCGGGCGTTTAATTCTGCAAGGCAGCGGGCAAAAATTCGCCGGCTCTACCGAACTGGGGCTTCGTTCCTGGCACAACGTGGTGATCTCCCGCGACGGTGGAACGGTTCGCGTCTTCCTTGACGGCAATCCCAGTCCTGAGATTGAGGCGAAGGTACCCGCGAAAACTCCCACTGCTAAGTGGAGATTTGGGGGAGAGCTTCCCATTGAGGGTCGAATCGACGAAGTCGCCTTTTTTTCACGTGTTCTCAGCGCGAAAGACGCTGAGCGACTTTACCGGGCATCGGGAATGACTGCTCCGCCTGAGCCGCTGCCTCCTCCATCGATCGTGAAACGGGGGGCGACCAACGACTATGCCGGAGTTGTCGCCGCTACTAAACCAATCGCCCAGTGGCGCTTGCGCGATTCTGCCCGGGATGCGGGCCCTGGAGCGCATCACGGGACAATTGAAAAGGGCGTACAGTTGGAACAGGCTGGCGATACCTTTACCAGCGGCCGAATGCGTGCAGAAATCGAGGAAATCGACGACACCTACACCGTCACCTTTTGGTTTCGCAACAGCCTTCCGAATCAGAGCCGACCGGTCACCGGATATTTGTTTTCGCGCGGTGTCGACGGTCTGAAAAGCGCCGATGGCGATCACCTCGGAATCGGGGGAACTCACTCTTCGGCGGGACGTCTTATTGTCTACCACGGCAATACCACCTCGAAACTTTTGTCCGGGAAAAGTGATTTGGAGCCGGATAGCTGGCACCATGTGGCGATGATCCGGGAAGGCGAACGCATCCGCGTTCATCTCAACGGAAACCCCAAACCGGAGATCGACGGCCGACTCCCCCGCAGCTACCCGGAGCAGCACCCGCAATTCTTTTTCGGGGGCCGCAGCGATAACTTCGCCAATCTCAAAGGGCGGCTCGACGAGGTTGCCCTCTTTGACCGGGTGCTGACTTCGAAAGAAATCGCGGCGCATTTCCGAACGGTGAGATTAACTCCGGTATCTGCGTCGGCTGCTTCACTATCGGCGAAATCCGGTAAGGAATCGGAGCCGCTGGATCCGGATGACTCGATCAAATCCATTCACATCCGGAAAGGGTATCGCATTGAACTGGTGGCGGCCGAGCCGCTTGTCCAGGATCCGGTCGCCATCGACTGGAGCCCGGATGGGAAACTCTGGGTGGCGGAAATGGCCGATTATCCCCTCGGACTGGACGGCAAAGGGAAACCCGGAGGGCGTGTCAGAGTTCTCGAGGATACCAACGACGATGGTCGATATGACAAGAGTACCGTTTTTCTCGAGGGACTCAATTTCCCCACCGGCGTGATGACATGGCAGGATGGAGTGCTCGTCACGGCCGCGCCGAAAATCCTCTTTGCCCGCGATACCGACGGCGATGGCAAGGCAGACGAACAGCGCGCTGTGATTGATGGATTCTCTGAGGGAAATCAGCAGTTACGAGTCAACGGATTGCGCCGGGGATTGGACAACTGGATCCACTGTGCGAGCGGTGCACATCACGGAGGCTACGGAAAAGGCAATGCCGTGTCCATGGGGGAAAACCGCCTCGTCCTCGGAAGCAGGGACTTCCGGTTCCGGCCCGATCAAGGATTGATCGACCCGCAATCCGGGCCGTCGCAATTCGGGCGAAATCGGGACGATTGGGGAAACTGGTTCGGGGTGCAGAACAGCATGCCTGTCTGGCATTATGTGCTGCACGACCATCACCTGCGGCGCAATCCGCACTTTCTTTCGCCGAGCCCGAAGCAACTCGTCCTGCCCCGGTACTCACCGGTTTTTCCCGCAAAAGCCCCGCAGGAGCGCTTTCACGGGTTCGAGCAATCAGGGAAATTTACTTCCGCCTGTTCGACGAGTGTTTATCGCGACGAATTGCTTTTTCCGCGTGGCGAAGAGCGCCACGTTTTCACCTGCGAACCCTTTCACAACCTTGTGCAGCACAATGTGCTCAGGCCGGATGGCGTGACATTCGAGGGTTCACGGGAAGGTTCCGAAAGCGACATGGATTTTGTCGCGTCAAAGGATCGCTGGTTTCGCCCGGTCATGGTTCGTACCGGTCCTGACGGTGCGCTTTGGATTGTCGACATGTATCGCTACATGATTGAGCATCCGCAGTGGTTACCGGAAAAAGGCAAGGATGCGCTGCGCCCGTTTTACCGCAGTGGAGATGACCGTGGGCGAATCTACCGCGTAATCCCCGAGGGAAAAGAGCCCCGGGATTGGTCGTTTTCGGATCGTGATTTGGTGGAACAATTGGAAAGTCCGAACGGACTGGTTCGCGACATGGCCCAACAACTCTTGATCCAACAAGAGCGTGCTGCATCGATCAAAAAACTTCGCGACACGATACAGAAAAGCGGGAATGCGTTGGCGAGACTGCATGCGCTTTGTGCGCTCGACGGTCTAGGCGAATTGCGCGGACCGGACTTGCGGTTTGATGATCCCCATCCGGGAATCCGGCGCGAAAGCGTCCGGCTCGCGGCAGCGGTTGATGATCTCGATGTCGCTGAGTTGGTATCATTGACAGGTGACTCTGCGAAGCCGGTGCAACTCGAGTTGGCCAATACCCTGGGATACATCGACGACATTCGGGCGAGTGAAGCGCTCGCGATTCTCGCTGGTAGCGATGATTCGTGGATTTCCGCCGCCGCAATGACCTCGCTCCATGCCGGAAATATCGATGAGGTGCTGTCCCACGCTGAATCACAGGTTTTACCGGGGCTTTTGCGCCAGGCTCTTGCGCTTGATCGACGGGAGGCTGCCGAGAGCGCTTTGACAAAATTTTTGAAGGATGCTTCGAAACCGGACGGCTTCAATGTCGTTTCCGAATGGCTCACGGCCCGGAAAATTCAATCGCTCGACGCAATTCAAGCCGGGCCGATCCGCGAGGTTGCAGAATCTGCGCCTGCAATTGCGTTTGATTCCCGTTCGGACCTGCAGGCACGTCTCGCTTCAATTCGGTTGCTTCATCTTTTTCCTGATAAACCCACCAAAGACCTTCTTGCGTCAGCCGAACCGCTCGAGATTCAGAGTGAAGCTGTGTCCGCGCTGACCTTCCGCAATTCAGACGATGCGGCGATCCTTTTGAAAGAATGGGAAAATCATAGCCCGGCCCTTCGCAGCGTGATCCTCAACCGCCTTCTGTCCCGGCCCGGTTGGACGAATGCCTTGCTAGACCAGATCGAAAGCGGAGTCGTCCAGCGCGGCGAACTGGATGCGTCGATGCGAGAGCGCCTGGCAAAATCCGCGAATGCGGAAATCAAGAAACGGGCCGGTCAATTGCTCGCACCCCCGGAAGACCGCGCCAAGGTTCTCGCCCGTTTTCGCCCGGCGTTGAAGCTCGAAGGGGTCGCGAAGGCCGGGAGAACAATTTTCGAGCAGCGCTGTGCCACCTGCCACCAATTCGCCGGTCTGGGCCGTGAAATCGGACCGAATCTGGGCGCCATCACCAACCGAACTCCCGAAGCCCTGTTCGTTTCCATTCTCGATCCCAATGCGGCGATCGAGGCCAAATACGGGCTCTACATCGCCAAAACAAAAAGCAGTCAAACCCATGCTGGAATGGTCGCCAGTGAAACCGGCGTTCAAATCACCCTCCTTGGTGCCGACGGGGTGAAAGTTGACCTGTTGCGCAATGATTTGGCCGAATTGAAATCGACCGGTATTTCCCTCATGCCGGCCGGGCTCGAGGCGGACATGACCCATCAGGAACTTGCGGATTTGATCCGGTTCCTGCAAAAACCGGAGGAAAACTGACCCATGGAACACACTGTCACTTTCCTTCTCAAGTATCCCGCCGGCTCTTCAGCCGAGGCCGAGTTTCTTTCGGCTGCAACTAATCTGGCCGCGATTCCTGGAGTCGGAGATTTCCGCATTCGTCGTCAGGTCAGCCCAAAGAATTCACACACGTTTAACATTTCAATGGACTTTGATAATCGTGCAGATTTTCAAGCATACCTCGACCATCCGTTCCATGTTGAGTTTGTAGAGAAATGGTGGATTCCAGCAGTCGAGGATTTCAGGGAAGCCGATTTTGTGGAGCTACAGTAGTATCATGAGATCAATTTTGTTATCGTTGCCTCTTTTCTGCGCGGGTTTGGTCCCTTTTCCGGGAGAGGCGACTGAAATGGAGCAAATCACGATCGCTCCGCACACCTTCTCCATTCCCGAGGGATACGTCCTCCGACAAGTTGCTGCGCCGCCGCTCGTGCAGAGACCCATTCACATGAGTTTTGATGAGGAAGGCGTGCTCTACGTGACGGACAGTTCCGGCAATACCGACAAAGCACCGGTGCAACTTAAGGACCCACAGCACCGGGTGCTGCGGTTGATCGACCGCGATGGCGACGGAGTCTTCGATGAGTCGGCTTTGTTCGCTGATAAGTTGCCTTTTCCTGAGGGCATTCTCGTGCATGAGGGAGCTGTTTACGTCGGTGCTCCGCCGCACATCTGGAAGTTCCGTGATACGAATGGCGATCACGTCGCCGATGAGCGAACCATCTGGTTCGACGGTGGATCCATCGGCGGCTGCGGAAACGACATGCATGGACCCTATCTAGGTCCGGATGGATTTTTTTATTGGTGCAAGGGCGCGTTTCAGCCGCAATCCCATGAGCTAAGTAACGGCAAGACACTCAATTCGACTGCTGCGCACATCTACCGTGCTCGACCGGATGGAAGCCAACTGGAGGTGGTCATCACCGGCGGGATGAATAATCCAGTTGGACTGGCTTTCAGCGAATCAGGCGAGCGTTTTTTGAGCGGAACATTCTTCGATCTTTCCAAACCCGGACGGCGCGACGGGATATTACATGCCGTTTACGGCGGGGTGTATGGCAAGAAACATGACAGGGTTCTCACACCGCATCCGCAGACGGGAGGGCTTCTGCCGATCATGACTCAAATGGGACCTGCCGCCCCTTCCGGCATAGTCATGCCCTGGAGCAATTCCCTCGGCATGAAGGGCGAATTGCTTTGTGCCGACTTCAACTTGCGTCGCATTTCGCGGCACCGGTTGATCCGCGATGAATCAAGTTTCACGGCGGAGACCACGTCTTTTCTCGAAAGCGACCAAAGCGATTTTCACCCGACCGATGTGATTGAGGATGCCGACGGCAGCTTGCTGGTCGCGGACACTGGCAGTTGGTATATGATTTGTTGCCCGACCTCAAAAGTTGCGAAGCCTCATATTCTGGGTGCGATTTACCGGGTTCAGAAAGCAGATCAACCGGCGATCAAGGACCCGCGTGGTTTGGAGCTTGATTGGAAGAAACCCGAAATCAATTGGCTGGCCGACGAGCGTCCTGCTGTGGTCAAGCGGGCCATTTCTGTCCTGGCGAGCGAAAGCAAGGTTGCCGATTTGCGTTCCGTTTATGCCAGCGTCCCGGCGGTCTGGACGCTCCATCGCATTACCGGTGAGGGGGCGCGGCAGGCTGTGCGCAGTTATTTAAAAAACGAAAATCCGAAAGTCCGGGTCGCGGCAATTCACAGCGCGGGTCTGTGGCGCGATCCTAAGGCTGCGGATCTGTTGGTCGAATTGCTCGCCTCCGACGAAGCGGATCAACGTCGACTGGCGGCGATGGCGCTGGGCAGAATTGGAGACCGCAGAGCTGTTCAACCTTTGCTGAGTGCCGGTTCGGAAAAAACCGATCCATTCCTGAAGCACGCCATCATTTATGCACTCTACGAAATCGGTGATACGAAAAACCTCCCTGCACACGGCCCGATAGGTGACCAGGTCCGGCTCATGCATGAGGTCGATCAAGCTGGTCCGTCGCCCCACACCATGCCGGAAATCCAACTGGCACCTTCTGAGGAGCCCGATCCGCAACAAACGGCTGAACAGCAGGCGCGACTGAACGAACTGACCAAACTATTACCCGGCGGAGACCCGAAACGCGGGAAGGAACTCTTCCACGCCACCAAAGCATTGTGCATCACATGCCACGTAATGGGGGATAAGGGCGTAAAATTCGGGCCGGATCTGACCGGAATCGGGTCGATCCGCACGGAGCAGGATCTTTTGGAGGCAATCGTCTACCCAAGTTCTTCGGTCGCCCGGTATTACGAAATGGTAGTCGTTCAAAGGAAAACCGGGGGCGAATCAGTCGGAGTGATCCTCAAGGATACCGTCGACAAGATCGTCCTCGCGCCTGCCCCGGGAGTGGAAACGCCCGTCCCAATCAAGGAAATCAAATCGGCTCAGTATTCGAACATTTCCCTGATGCCACAGGTATTCGACGGCCTCTTGAAACCTCAGGAAATCGCAGATGTGGTGGCTTACCTGAAAACCGCAACAATTGCTGCCTCGCCATCTTCGGCGCCGAGTCAAAAACCCGTAGCCGGAGAGCAGGCGGAAATACCCGCACATCGTCCTGTGAATGTGCCCGGCCTCCATGCCTACGCTCAGAAAAGCCGTGCTGCCGGCGAGGAAATCGAATTCCGGGTCAGCAGCACCGTGCCATACGATTTGTCCGTCGTGAAACTCGGGTCCGACCCGGAAAATCGCGACGACGACCCGGTATTGAAAACGTTTCGTGCCGATCAGCCAAAGGCTCAGCCGATCCATCCGGGTTCGTACGTGCATGTGGAAAATGGACTTCCGGAAGAGAGACGGTTGCCGCAGTTGACCCTCGAATGCTGGATCCGACCTTTCGCGTTGAGTGGCTGGCAGGGGCTGATCTCGCAGCACGATTATCCGGAGCGTTGCGGGATCGGGTTGTTTCTACAAAATGATTGCATCGCCTTCATTACGGGTGCGGGCGGCGTCCACGATGCAGCGTCACTTCATCAAACCGGCCCGGGTCTGATCAAGAGACATCGCTGGCATCACGTCGCAGCGACCTGGGATGGAAAGGTAAAGCGCATTTACGTCGACGGGAATCTGGCGGGAAAATTCCCTTTTGCAGGCATGGTTCGGCCCGGGCGAACAGCACTTCGGCTTGGGGCATACGCCAGCAACGGCGTGGCCGGGAATTTCTACAACGGCGACCTCGCAATGTGTGTTGTGCATGATCGGGCACTTAGTGAAGCCCGGATCAAAAAACACTTTACCGAGCGGGGTCTGACGATTCCGAAAGGTGACAGCGTGCTTGCCTGTTGGCCTTTCACGGAAGAGCGCGGTATTCGGGTCGCCGATATAGGAGTCGACGGTCGGCACGGGAGAATCATCAACTTGGGAACGTGGATGATCGGTGGACCGGCCTTCGACGCCTCCACAATCGATCGGCACGACGCGGAATATGATCCCGTAAAAGACCCCAATCGAGGTCACGGATTACGATTGGCCTCAGACGAACTCTACAACGCGCGCTGGGACGTCAGTCATCGTTTCCGCATCCCTGCCGACGCCAAATCCGGAGTCTACGCGGGCCGTTTCGATTTCGAAGTCGACGGCAAACCGATGCGTTACTTCACCTCTTTCATTGTCCGGCGTCCCGAATCCAGAGCGAAAGCGCCGCTTCTGGTGCTCATGTCGACCAATACGTGGCTCGCCTACAATTCCTCTCCATTTCCCGTGAATCATGGGACGGGTTTGACGAATATGGGCACGGGAGGTCTCGCCACGACTCACCCTGACGCCGCTACCTACAGCGGTTATCGCGATCACCGACACGGTCAGCCGACCTATAAAATCGGATTACAACTGCCGTGGCCCGCTGCCGGTCCGAACAAAATCTACCAGTACGGAACCTACAGTCATCTCCTGCGGGGCGAACGGTTTTTGCATCTCTGGCTGGACAGGCAAGGCTACGAATACGACGTAATTACTGATCAGGATCTCGATCAAAATCCGGAAGTGCTCAAGAGCTACGAAGCAGTCTTCGTCAATGGCCACAGCGAATACTGGTCAGCCCGCGCCTACGAAGGACTCGATAACTTTCTGAAGGCGGGCGGAGACGCCATCGTCCTCTCGGGAAACACCATGTTCTGGCGGGTCAGTTTTGATGGAAACGGGGAGGTTATGGAGTGCCGGAAATTCGGAACACAGATAGGCGGCCGCAAGCTCGCTCAGGTGGGCGAACTCTATCACAGCCACGATTTCAAGCGCGGCAGCCTGATGCGGTTCTGCGGTTACCCGGCATGGAAAGTGGTCGGCCTGACCTGCATCGGGTGGGGTGGAGCGTTCAAGCCTTACCAGGTTGACCAGCCCGATCATTTTCTTTTCAATCAGCCTCGCAAGACCGGGTTGAAAAAGGGCGACACCTTTGGCTTCGTCAATGAAAAGACCGGTGCGGTCGGTCACGAGTTTGACGTGCGACTTTCCACCCTGCAGCGGGCCACAGCGGACCCGGCCATTTCGGGGCTCGCCGAACCCGGAGGAATTGTCACCGTCGCCAGCAGTCACGATTCGCGGGCCGTACTCGACTTCAACGCCGAGGGGCACAAGCCGCGTACCGGAAACGAAGACACCATCGCTGAAATCATTTACTGGGAACGCCCAGAGGGCGGAAGAGTCTTCCACACCGGTTCGATCGCGACTGCCTGGGGCGTTTATCACGACGAGACGCTGAGCAAATTGCTCATGAATGCGCTGCACCATTTCGGGGTCAAAAAGCAAAAGCGATAGCAGAATCATATCAAGAACCCGTTATTGCCCCGTCTTCCCAATTCTGCTTCCATCGCAAAATGACGACACACACCTTCACCCGTTGTCTCGCTGCGGCCCTATTTTTCACCGTGGCAATTTTTCACGCTGAAGCCGCTCCAAAAAACGTCATCATCGTCCTCGCCGATGACCTCGGTTTCGGCGACCTGGCCTGTTACGGAAACGAGATCGTGCACACGCCGCATCTCGACCGCTTCGCGAAGGAGGGCCTGAAATTCACATCGTATTATGCGCCGGCGGCCAACTGCTCGCCTTCGCGGGCGGGCCTGATGACGGGCCGCACGCCGTGGCGGTTGGGCGTTCACAACTGGATTCCGATGCTGTCGCCAATGCACGTGCGCGAATCGGAAATCACGATCGCAACGCTGCTGCGGGAAAAGGCGGGATACGCGACCTGTCACTCGGGGAAATGGCACTTGAACGGAAATTTCAACCTGCCCGGCCAGCCGCAGCCGGATGACCACGGCTTCGATCATTGGTTTTCGACCCAGAACAACGCCCTGCCCAATCACAAAAATCCCTGGAATTTCGTCCGGAACGACTTCCCCGTCGGTCCGCTCGAAGGATACGCCGCTCATCTCGTCGTTGACGAAGCGATCACCTGGCTGCGTGCGGAAACGGAAAACGCGCGCGATTTGGAAAAGCCGTTTTTCCTGTTCGTCTGCCTCCATGAACCCCACGAACCGGTCGCCTCGGCGGAGCGTTTCACCCGGTTGTATGCTGATCTCGAAGACCCGGCTGAGCGCGCGCTGTGGGGAAACATCACGCAGATGGACGACGCCTTTGGCCAGTTGATGACCGAAGTAGACAGCCTGCGATTGCGGGACGACACGGTCGTGTTTTTCACCTCCGACAACGGCCCTGCCCTGACCGGCAAGCATCCCTACGGCTCCGCCGGTCCGCTTCGCGCGAAAAAAGGATACCTCTGGGAAGGCGGCATCCGGGTCCCCGGAATCTTGCGCTGGCCGGGAAAAACAAAACCCGGTTCTGAAAGCGACGAGCCAGTCTGCGGGGTCGATTGGCTGCCGACGCTTTGTGAAATGGCAGGGATCGAACCGCCCGACGACCGAAAGCTCGATGGCGCGAGTTGGATTCCGTATCTCGACGGGAAAACCGAAAGCGTGGCCCGGACCACGCCGCTCTACTGGCAGTTTTTCCGCGCCCGCGGCGAGGCGAAAGTGGCGATTCGCGACGGCGATTGGAAAATGACCGCGCGCTTCGAGGGTGAAGATTTGAAACCCTCCGCCAACATTACGCCGGAAGAAATCGACCTCTACCGGAACGCTGAGCTGACCGGTTTTCAGCTCTTCAATCTGAAAAAGGACATCGCCGAATCAATTGATCTGGCGGAGAAAGAGCCCGCCCAATTCGAGTCGATGAAATCGGCTCTGCTGAAAAAATACCACGAAGTCCGCGACGAAAGCCCGAGCTGGCCGGAGTGGGAATGGCCACGTTACGAAGGCCATCGAATCGAGTGGCCGGAATACAAGGCGCTTCGCCGGCCGCCGACTTACGAATAAGCAGGGTCGGTTCGTCAATCATACCCTGTTGGATCGTACCGACTACTTTTTCCGCTCAAAAACCGCGACGTGACGATCGATGGATTTGCCTTCGGTGGCGAGTTCGCGGGATTCGGCGTTTTGCTCGGAGATGATCAATTGTCCGCCGAGACGCTGAATCGCATCGGTGGCCAACTCGTGCTCCCGATCAAAATAGCTGGTGATGATCAGCCGACCATCGGGGCCGAGCTTTTTCAGGGCCTGGTCGAAAATTTCCTCCCAAACGCGATCGCCGTTCCAATAATTCTGGTGCCGCATGAAAACGACGTCAAAATCTTCGCCGAGCTCGCGGTGACCATCGAGTTTCGACGCGTCGCCCGTCAAAAATTCGAATTCCTCGCGCAAATTGCGCGGGCGTTTCGGTTTGGGCGCCGCTTTTTTCCGCTTCGCTGTGCGCTGTTTGGCGTTGGCGATTTCCCGGGCACGGACATCAATTCCGGTCAATTTCACGGCTGCTTCGGCGTCTTCCGGCTTCAGCTCTGCAAAAAAATCCGCCAGCGTTTCCGCCTCGAAACACTCGCCGCAGGCGATGTCTAAAATCCGGGTGTCGTCGCCGGACTGCAGCGCCTGCTTTGCGCCTTCGTCGTCGTCGAGCACCTTGCGCAGCAGCGATTTCAAACGCTTCAGATCGCGTTCCAGTTTTGGGTTTCGTTCCACGGCGGAAGCAAGCACGGCGCAGGTTGGGATGCCAGCGATTTTGCGGGACCTGATTGCAGGAGACATCCGGCGAATTTCTCGATTCACTGATTGATTTTCCTGCACCCCCGATTTCTGTTCCGCCGTATTCACCAACGCGATGAGCAACCAACCAGATCACGTGCGACTGCACATTCCCGGACCGGTCGAGATTTCGCCGGACACCTACGAAGCGATGGCCACTCCCATGATCGGCCATCGATCGTCTGACTTTCAAAAGCTCTACGACGACGTGCACCCGGGCCTCCAGGAATTGTTCGGCACGAAACAGCCGGTTTACTTGTCGACTTCGTCGGCCTGGGGCGTGATGGAAGGATCGCTCCGCAATCTCGCGGGTCACAAAAAGGTGCTGTGCTGTTGTTCAGGCGCGTTTTCGGACAAGTGGGTCGATGTGGCCCGGCGCTGCGGAAAAGACGCCGAAGCACTTCAATATGATTGGGGAACGCCGATTGATCCGGCGGACGTAAAGGCGAAGCTGGATACGGGTGAGTTTGACGTCGTCACCTTTATCCACAACGAAACGTCCACGGGCGTCATGAATCCGCTCGCGGAAGTGGCGGAGGTGGTTCGTAGCTACGGGGACGATGTGATGCTCGTGACCGACACCGTTTCCAGCTTTACGGTCGTGCCGATCGAATTTGATGCTCTTGGCATCGACGTGATTTTGACCGGCAGCCAGAAAGCGCTCGCATTGCCGCCCGGTCTCGGGCTGTTTGCGGTTTCCGAGCGCGCCATGGCCCGCGCGGAGACGATCAATGATCGCGGGTATTATTTCGATTTTCACGAGTTCGCCAAGAACCAGGCCAAATCGATGACGCCCAGCACGCCGTGCATTCACACGATTTACGGGCTGCGCCATCAGCTGAACAAGATTTTCACCGAAGGGGTGGAAAATCGGTTTGCCCGCCACGAAAAGCTGAACAACATTGCCCACGAGTGGGTAAATGAGAACGGCTTCGAATTTCTCGCGCCGGAAGGATTTCGCTCGAAATCGCTGACCTGCGTGAAGAACAACAAGGGCATCGACGTCGCGAAATTGCAGAGCTTGATGCGCGAAAATCACCGGCTGCAGCTCGATGGCGGTTACGGAAAAATCAAGGGCGACACGTTTCGGATCTCCAACATGGGCGATGAAACAGAAGAAACGCTCGGTAATTTGCTGTCCGCCCTGGATGACTCTCTGGCGAAGCTGTAATTCCCGGATTCACCGTTGAAAAATCGGTCTCACAGCCGATTTTTGCGGGAATGAGCAATTACACCTGGGATTCCACGTTCGTTGAACTGTTTGACCGTTGCCTGACGCGTTATCGCGGCGGCGATCACGATTTCAACGGCTACTACACTGAAGACGATCTCGCGTTTTTGAGAACGATCGGTTACAAGCCGCGCGAGTTATTTGATTTCATCGAGGATTTCGGGGATGAAGGTGAGCCTTCGCTGACGACGGCGGTGATGATCGCCAGCGTTCGGCGCGATTTTCTGAACGTGGTGCAGAACGGGAAACTGAGCAAAGAGGAGACCACGCCGGACGAATTGCCGGCACGGGATGCTGAGTTGGGCGGACACGAATGGCTTCCACGGATCATCACGAAAGCGCGGTCAAAACTGCGCGGTGAATTGCACCCGGACATCATGTATAGTTGTGGAGGCGACCGGAATTTTCTCCGATCGCATGACCTCGCGCCAGCCGATTTTCTCCGGGCGGTCTGGGCGGCGGAAGATGACGATGAAGAAATTCTGGAATGGGTGAACGAAAACCGGGGAGGGTAACAAAGAATGAACAGGGTTGGATTGGCAAAGAGACAGGGTTGGTTCGCAGCGGCAGTCTTTTGCTGGACTGCCGCTGCGGGGACATTCGCTGTCTGCCAGGAGGAAGCGCAAGTTGCGCCGGAAACGGCTGACCCGGTATTGGGAGCGCGGCTGCGGTTTGACTCGGGACAGTTCGCAGACGGAAACCGCGTGCTGGAGAATGCGCTGGCGCTGGCGGATGTGAGCAGTGACCTGGTGCGGGAAGCGTTCTATCTTTTGGAAAAAGAAGAGGCGCTCGGTCGGGAAGCTTGGCTGCGACGGCTGGAATACTGGGCAAAAGAGACCGGCCCACGGGCGGACTGGGCGGCGTTCTATCGGGGCGTGGGTCTGCGGCAGAGCGGGGATTTGGCGGGGGCTTTGGCCGCCTTTTCGGAATACGTGACGGCGGAAACACGGCCGCCGCAATTGCTGGAGGCTGCGAATTTGCATCAGGTGGAGCTTTTGTTTGAAACCGAAGCAGAGGTAGAGGCGCGGGTGCTGACAGCAGAAATTTTGGCGGCCAAACCGGCCGGCTCAGTGCGGTCGTTTCTTCGTGGCGTGCAGGCCCGCTACCTGATTGAGCACGAGAGGCCGACGGAGGCTCTTGCGATTTTTGAGGCGCTGGATCCGGCGTCGATCAGCGAGGAGGATTTGTTTCACGAAGCGTTGGCGGCTTTGCAGGCAGACGAGGTGGAGGTTTTCAGAGGAAACCGAGAGCGACTGCTCGAGCGGGAGTCTGAATTGTTGGCCGAGTTGGATTTCGAGGAGGGTTTGTTCCTGGCATCGCAAGCGGATACAGCGGCGTTCGACAAGTTGGCGGCATTTTTGCGAAATTACCCAACTCACCAGCGTGCGGCGGACGCGGAAATCGCCCTGGCGGAAATGCACCTGAACCAGGCTCTGCCCCAGCCGCAGGCCGCCCGGGACCGGCAGGCCAGCGCCTCGAGGCGCCCTCTCATGCTCGACCAGGAGGAAAGGCTCCATTTTTCGCAAATCTGGACGGAACAGATTGCGGGCAATCTTCCGGCGATGGTGAAACGGGCGGAGCGATTTCTGGAAGCGTGGCCGCATTCGGAACGCCGTCCCGAAGTGATGATGATGCTGGGTCAGGCGCACTTTGAACTCGGTGAGTATCCAAGGGCGATCGTGCATTTTGAGCGGTTGTCCGCGAATCAGGGTGATCCGGCAAAAGAGGAGGCGGCGCTGTTTTTCACGGCGAAGGCGGCCAGCCTGACCATGACATTTGAGAATCACGAGAAAGCACTGACGCTTTGGGATGTCGTAGCGGAGCGAGGGGGACCGCTTGCTGCTCAGGCGAGGCACGAACAGGGATTGCTGCACCTTGCTCACAATCGGTTGGACGACGCACTGGAGTCATTCCAGGCTGTTTTGACGCGTCCGCCAGGCGAGGTTCCCCCGGAACTGGTCATCGCAACACTATGTGATGTGGGTCACGCTCAGTTTTTGAACGGGTTGGCTGCCCAATCCGCCGGGGAAGACGGCGCACCTTTGCTGCAGGCGGCAATCGAATCATTCGAGGCGGCGGATGGGCATCCGGCCTCAACGACGGCATGGAAATTCCAGGCGCAGGTGCGGCGCGGGAAATGTTACGAGGCTCTCGGAAAAACGGCAGAGGCCCTGAAGATTTACCGGTCTGTAGTGGCCAACAGCCCTGCCACCCGGTCTGTGATCCCGGCCGCGACGATTCCCACCGAAGAATTTGACTGGCTCTACCGTGCCGGATTTTCGGCCGTGGAAATCCTGGAAGGGCAGAAGAACTGGAAGGAAGCCGTAAACCTGGCGGAACTGCTGGCCGAAACAAGCGGGCCCCGCTCGATTGAGGCCGGAGAACGGGCCAATCGGCTCCGGCTCCGGCATTTTGTATGGGACGAATGAGCGACGACGGTTGTTTTTCTTCCCCGCTGTGTCAGATTCTGGAAACAACAAACTACCCATCCGAAACCCGAAATGAGCGAACAAGAAGCAATCGAAGAATCATCCGCGACCGAAAATTTTGAGGCCGGAAAATCGCATGCCCTCCAGGCAGCGGAAGAACTAAAAACAGCTGCTGCGCAGAAAGCGGAGGAATTGAAAGCGGTGGCCCAGGAGAAGGGATCACAAATCAAGGATGCTGCGGTCGAGAAGACTCAGCATTTTCGTGACGTCGCCACGGAGAAGGCCGAGCACCTTCGCGGAGCTGCAGAGCAGCACCTGGGAGATGCCAAGATTCGGGTCGATGAACTTCGCGAGGAAGGCGAGAAATACGTTCGGGAAAATCCTGCCAAATCCGTCTTGATCGCTCTGGGGCTGGGATTCATCATCGGGCGGATCCTCCGTTGATTTTCGGAATTGATTGCCGTTTCGATCCAACAGGGTTGGTTCGCCAATCAAACCCTGTTGGTTCGTTTTTCATGAATTCGACTCCGCCGGACACACTGGGTTCAAAGGCGGCGGCCATGCTCGGCGCGTTGCTGGATTATATCGGCATTCGGCTGCAGCTTTTGCGCCTGGAAGCAGAAGAGGCGAAAGGCGGTCTGGTCCGGAAGGCTGCGCTGATCGTGGCGGGTGGATTTTTCCTGCTGCTGAGCTGGATTGGAATCTGCGCCGGACTGGTCGGGTTTCTCGCTCTCAAGCTCGGTTGGAGTTGGTGGGCAGCGGCGTTCCTGGTGGCTGGCTCACACCTGGTTTTCGGAGTCGTTTTTCTTCTTCTGGCCGCAAAAAAACCGAAGAATCCGCTTTTTGGAGACAGCATTCGGGAATTCGCCAAAGACCGGGACTGGTTGAACAGCCATCGGAAAAAAGATTAGAATGGAGAGGAATTTGTTTTGAGCCGGAAACAGGAAAAGCAGGCCCTTTTGCAACTGTTGGAGAATTCGCGCCACCAGCTGTCGGCTGATTTGCAGGGTGTAGGTGAATCGCTGAACGTTCCGCGCCGGATTCAGCGATCTTTTCATGAAAATTCGATAGCCTGGCTGGCGGGAGGAGCCGCGGCCGGCCTGATTCTAGCTCTGCTTACCGGAAGGCACGCCAAGCGCAAGGTGTCCGAAAAAGTGAAAGTTGGTTTTGTCAGGGGGGCGCTTTTTTCATTGACCGGTGTAATGACTAAGCAAATACTTCGGTCTTCTCTCCCGGCCCTTCAACGAATGGCTCTGGAGGGGCTGGAGCGCTGGGCTGTCGGTCGGCAGGAGCCTCCGGTGATTGATGAAAATTTGAAGGAGTAGCAACGCACTGACCCATGTCTGAAGAAGAAACGATCAAGGTTCTCGACCATGTCGATGAGTATCTGAAACTGGCACAGGAATACGACGTTTCGGATGTCCACCTGTCCCCAACCTGCCAGCCGAAATGGCGGCGGTTCGGACTCCTGCAGCCGATCTGGGAGAACGGAGAGATTCTCACTGCTGAGCAGACTGAAAAGCTGGCACGCAATTACCTGCCTGCATCGGAGTTGAAGCGCCTCGAAGAGAAGGGCGATGTCGATTTTGCCTACGATCCGGGCTTCGGGCGTTTTCGTGCTTCGGTGGTGAAGCAGCGACTCGGTTGGGAAATGGTGTTCCGGGTGATTTCCACGAACCTGCGGACGATGGAGGAGTTGGAACTCCCGGAAACGATCAAGCCGCTGCTTCGATTTCACAACGGCCTCGTGCTGGTGACCGGTTCCGTCGGCTCCGGAAAATCGACGACTTTGGCGGCTCTGATCAACCAGATCAATAATGAGCGGACCGACCACATTATCACGCTGGAAGACCCGATCGAATACGTCATCGACCCCAAGAATTGCCACGTAAACCAGAGGGAAATTCACCTGCACACCGAGAGTTTCTCTCACGCTCTCCGAGCCGCCCTGCGGGAGGATCCGGATGTGATCATGGTTGGGGAAATGCGCGACCTTGAGACCATTTCGCTCGCCATTACTGCCGCGGAAACCGGTCACCTCGTGCTTGCGACATTGCACACCGGTTCCGCTGCCCGAACACTGGACCGGATTCTCGACGTGTTCCCGACCGAACAGCGGGAGCAGATTCGAATTATGGTTGGGGAATCGCTGCGAGGCATCATCTCGCAACAACTGGTTCCTAAGAAAGATGGCACGGGCCGAGAACTCGCGCTTGAACTTCTCGTGAATACGCCGGCGGTTTCCGCCC
>JABDJT010000425.1 GCA_013003335.1 Verrucomicrobiales bacterium
GGCCTGGTCTTGATCCTGGAAATTGGCGCTACAAACGTCGGCAGCATCGTCCAAACGTACGAACCGGGCCCGGTCGAAAAAGGAGAGGAGAAGGGGTATTTCGAATTTGGCGGCTCGATGACGATTGCGTTTTTCGAGCCGGGTCGCATTCAATTGGCGGACGATCTGAACGCCGAGCGCGAGCTGTACGCTAAAATGGGCGATCGCCTCGGGACGATTCAATCGGACGCAGCCGCCTGATTTTCGCGGCATTCCACGCTGCAAAATTTCCCGAAGGATTTTTCGCAGGCCTCGCAAATAAAAGTCTGCGCGTTGCATTTCGGCCATCCGCAGTTCCGGTAGCGGGCACATTTCTCGCCGCAGTGTTTGCAGGTGGAGACGATTTCCCGGGTGTCGGTATGATTCACTTCCACGGCAACCCGTTCGTCGAATACGTAACAGAGACCTTCGAAATCACGCCCCTGCGTTTCCGGGTCGTGGCTGTAATTGATGATCCCCCCGTCGAGTTGTGCGACGTCGTCAAAACCGCTTTCCCGAATTAATCCGGACAGCTTCTCGCAACGAATTCCGCCGGTGCAGTAGGTCAGGATTTTTTTACCTTTCAGCGATTCAGTGTGCTCGGCCAGCCAATCGGGGAAATCGCGAAAGTTTTCGACATCGGGACAAACGGCTCCCTTGAAGCGGCCAATATCCGATTCGTAGTTGTTCCGTCCATCAATCACGATCGCATTCTCCTCCTGCATGGCTTCGAAGAATTCCCGCGGGGAAAGGCGATTGCCGGTGATTTCGTTCGGATTCAGATCCTCCCGCCCGAGCGTCACGATTTCGTCCCGGATCTTGATGGAAAGTTTCGGAAAGACGTGGCCGTCGCAGGGGTCGATCTTGAAATCCATCTCCGATGTCTTCGGATCCGAATTCATGGCCTCGATGTAGCGGTTGGTTTGTTCCACCGTTCCCGAAACCGTGCCATTGATCCCTTCCTTCCCGATCAGGATGCGGCCGTTCAGTTCAAGAGATTCGCACAATTCGCGGTGGGCCGAGGCGTACTCTTCCGGCTCCGCAATTTCGACGTAGCGGTAGTACAGGAGGACCCGGAATGGAGAATCGGAATCGATGTCGAAAATTGAACCACGAAACGGGGAGCGGCAACCGGCTGTTTCGAATCAACCGGGTTTGGTCGTCGAATCAACCCTGTCTGATGGGGGAAAAAATAGCTGAAGTGGCGCTTGAATTCGGAATGGGGTAAGGGATTGTTTTCGACTCAATCCGAGTGCGGAACGGGGTGTAGCACAGCTTGGTAGTGCGCCTGCTTTGGGAGCAGGAGGTCGCTGGTTCGAATCCAGTCACCCCGACCACTTTTTCCGTGGTCCATTTTGAGTCAAAAGTAGTCAGATTTTCTGATGCCCGAAGAAGCACCTGCCAAAGAACGCAAATCGCTCGATGAGCGGAACCAAATGTCGGACCTCGAACGGCTCCGGCACTCGACGGCGCATGTCCTGGCAACGGCCATCGCAAAACTCTGGCCGGACGCCCAATTTGCCTACGGCCCACCGACGGAGCAGGGATTTTATTACGACGTGGATCTGGAGCACCGGATTTCGCCCGAGGATTTTCCGGCGATCGAGGCGGAGATGAAGAAGGTGGTGAAAGAAAACCAGACTTTCGAGAAGATGACTGTCTCCCGCCATGAAGCGCTGGAGTTGGCGAAAAGCGGTCGGCTTGCTGCGCTGGGCGATCGCGAGGTGGAAAGCACCTTCAAGATTGATTTGCTGAACGAAATTCCTGAGGACGAGGAGATTTCGATTTATAAAAACGGCGATTTCTGGGACCTCTGCGCGGGCCCGCACGTGCCGCGGACGGGGAATTGCAAGGCGTTCAAGGTGATGAGCGTGGCGTCGGCGTTTTACAAGGGCGACGCGAATAATCCGCAGCTTCAGCGGGTTTACGGCACGGCTTTCAAAAACAAGACGATGCTGAACGAGCATCTCGAACGCCTCGAAGAAGCGAAGGAGCGGGATCACCGGAAGCTCGGGAAAGAGCTGGATCTTTTTCACATTGATGAAGCGGTGGGGCAGGGGCTGATTTTGTGGAAGCCGAATGGCTCGGTAGTACGACAGGAATTGCAGAATTTCATCTCGGAACATCTCGTGCGTCAGGGCTACTCGCAGGTGTTTACGCCGCACATTGGAAAACTCGATCTCTACCGGACGTCGGGCCATTTTCCGTATTATCAGGACTCGCAATTCCCGCCGGTGATCGAGCGCGATCATTTGAAATCGCTTGCGGATGAGGGCTGCACCTGCGGGCAGCTGATGAACCAGATGAACGACGGGGATTTGGAAGGTTTCATGCTGAAACCGATGAACTGCCCGCATCACATCAAGATTTACGCGAGCGAACACCACAGTTACCGCGATCTGCCGATCCGTTTGGCGGAGTTCGGCACGGTTTATCGCTGGGAGCAATCCGGCGAGCTTGGCGGCATGACGCGTGTCCGTGGATTCACCCAGGACGACGCCCACCTGTTTTGCACTGAAGATCAGGTGAAAGATGAAATCCTGGGTTGTCTCGAGCTGGTGAAAATCGTGCTCGGCACGCTTGGGATGGAAGATTACCGCGTTCGGATCGGGCTGCGGGATCCGGATGACTCGAAATACGTTGGCAAACCTGAGAACTGGGATCGCGCTGAAGAGGCATTGCGGGAAGCAGCGCAGACTCTCGGAACGGAATTCGCACAAGAGCCCGGTGAGGCGGCGTTTTACGGGCCGAAAATCGATTTCGTGGTGAAAGATGTGATTGGCCGTGAATGGCAGCTCGGTACCGTGCAGGTCGACTACAATTTGCCCGAGCGGTTTGAGCTCGAATATATCGGCGCGGACAACAAGCCGCACCGGCCGGTCATGATTCACCGGGCACCGTTTGGATCGATGGAACGCTTCGTCGGTGTGCTGATCGAGCACTTTGCCGGAAAATTTCCGACCTGGCTTGCGCCGGAACAGGTGCGCGTGATTCCGGTATCTGAAAAGTTTATCGATTACGCGGAAGAAATCGAATCTGCCCTGAAAGAAGCGGGCTTGCGAGTCGCTCTGGATCGCGCAAACGAGAAGGTCGGGGCCAAGATTCGTCTTGCCCAGCTCGACAAAGTTCCGTATATGTTGGTCATCGGAGAGAGAGAAAAAGACCAAAACCAAGTGACCATTCGTCACCGTGATCGGGGAGACGAAGGCTCGGTCAGCATTGCTGAATTCCGCGACCGGGTGGTCGAAGAAGTGCAATCGCGTTCGCTGTGATGTGTGGGATCGCGCAGTTTTCTCTCTGGATTCGCCTCAAGTTCCACAGGCGGACGAACCAACGGATTTTCTTTGAGAATTTCGCCGGGTCAAAAATCCTGCCCGCGCAACTAAGCCAAAAACAACAACAACCCGAGGAATACTGCTATCGCTAAAAAACGATTCAAGAGACGCCCGCGCCGTCAGATGACGCGGGTCAATGAGCGGATCCGCGCCCCCGAAGTGCGCGTCATCTACAAGGAACACAATCTCGTTTTGCCGACGCACAAGGCACTGGGCAAAGCGAAAGAACTCGGGCTCGACCTCGTTGAAATCGCACCCAACGTGCGCCCGCCGGTTTGTCGGATCGTCGACTACGGCAAGTGGAAATACGACCAGTCCAAGCAGAAGAAGAATAACAAGCCGAAGAGTCGCGAGAAGGAAGTAAAATTTCGCGTCAACATTGATCCTCACGATTACGGAATCAAGATGACCCGCGCGGAGGATTTTCTCTGCCACGGTCACAAAGTTCGCCTTCAGCTGCAGTTTCGGGGCCGCCAGATGGCGCACAAGGAACTCGGTTTCGAGTTGATGGAACGGGTCAAGGAAGATCTGCAGGGCGTAGGCCATGTCGATCTTGAGCCGAAACTGAACGCGCGGAACATCCTTATGATGATGTCCCCGTTGCCGGAAGCCAAGCAGGTCCGCAAATATCGGAAAGACGACGACGACGATTACGATCTCGACGAGCATGAAGAAGCCGAAGC
>JABDJT010000470.1 GCA_013003335.1 Verrucomicrobiales bacterium
ATTTCCGTGTTTCGAATTGCGATTGTAGTCGGCCTTTCTCTGCTTGCCCAAATCACGACCTCGACCCTTTTCGGTGCCATTTTGCCGATCGGGGCCCGCGCCGCAAAGCTCGATCCCGCAGTCGTCGCCTCGCCTGCGATTACAACGCTGGTCGATGTGAGCGGCTCATTTATTTATTTCGCTCTTGCCAGCATGTTGCTGACTTCCTGAGCGCTTCGGCGAAAAACGAAGCAACAGGGTTGGTTTGACGAACGTACCCTATTGATTCGTGACAGCCGGTTTTGCCGATCCGAAATCCGGTTCATCGCGGGAGGAAATCGGGGCTCGGCCGGTGATCTTCCGCTTCGCATCTTCCAGCATCAGGTAGACACATGGCAGGAGAAGAAGGGTAATCGCGGTCGCGAAAAGGATGCCGAAGCTCAGTGAAACGGCCATGGGAATCAGGAACCGGGCCTGGATGTCGGTTTCGAGCAGCATGGGCGTCAGGCCGGCAAAAGTGGTGAGCGAAGTCAGCAGGATCGGCCGAAAACGTGCAGCCCCGGCTTCCCAGGCCGCGTCGATAATGGTTTTGCCCTTGTCTTTACGATGACGGTTCACGTAATCCACCAGGACGAGACTATCATTCACGACCACTCCGGCGAGGGCAACGATTCCGCACATGCTCATGATGCTGAGATTGTATCCAGTGATGATATGGCCGATCACCGCGCCGACAATTCCAAACGGAATGACGGACATGATGATAAGCGGCTGGAGGTAGGAGCGGAGCGGAATCGCCATCATCACGTACATGCCCAGCAGGGCGATGGCGAACTTCTGCATCATTTCCGAGATCGATTGTGCCTGGTCTTTCTGCTCGCCTTCGAAACTGTATTTCACACCCGGGAAGTCCGATTCGATTGCCGTGAGCACACCTTTGTCGCGAATTTCCTCCGGTAATTTTCCGAACCATCCACCCACCACATTTTTGATCCGCTTCAGCCACTTGGTGAATTCCGGTTCGTCCTTCAATCCCTTCACGACCTGGTTGGCGTTGATTCCGCGAGCCTTGTCGACGTCGGCGGTAACCCGGATTGCGCGTTGCTGGTCCATTCGGCGGATGGCTGAATAACTGCGGCCGAAATCCGCTCGCGCGACAGCGGAAAATGGAACCTCAGAACCGTCCGGCAACCGGATTTTCATCTGCTCGATATCAGCGATCGATTTTCGTTCGTCCCGCGGGTAGCGCACGAAAACTTTCACTTCGTTTCGTCCCCGTTGCAGTCGCTGAATCTCGTCGCCGTAAAATCCCTGGCGCACCTGGCGGGCGACGTCCTCGAGCCGGAGCCCGAGCGCCTCTGCTTCGGGCAAAATCGCGAGTTTCAATTCCCGTTTCCCGAGCACGTTGTTGTCGGCGATATCGATGACACCGTCATAGGTTCCGAGTTCTTTTTTGAGCACGTCCGCTGCGGCCTGGAGATCATCGATGTTCGGCCCGATCATCTCAACATCGATCGCGTTGCCTCCCCCTGCGGCCTCGGACTGAAAAGTCAATTCCACCGTCCCGGGAATCGGGCCTGTCAATTCCCGCCACTTGGAGATGATCTGATTGGCCGTCCAGTCCCGTTTCTTTCCGGACTGTAATTCGATGGTGACCTCTCCCAGATTCGAGTCTTTTGGAATTCCCGCCACCCCGTCAAACCCGACCTGGAAAGGCTGCGATCCCACGCTGGCCAGCATATGGCGAATAATCGGATTACCGTCCCGGTCCTTGAAATGGTCGTTCAGTTGAAAGGCCGCTTTTTCCAACCGGTTCACTGCATCACGCGTGCGCTCGAAGGAAACTCCCCGCGAAAGCTGCAACTTGGCGGTTACGACGTCGGCTTCCACGTTCGGGAAAAACTCGGATTTTACCCAGCCGCTGCCGACCGTCACGCCTACAACGATGAGCATTGCCACGAAAGCCGCAAGAACCTGGTATCGATTCAGCAGGCAAATTTTCAGCGCAGGCCGGTAAAACCGGTCGACGAATTTTTCCAGGCCCCGCGAAAAAATTCGCTGAAACCGCAGGATCGGCCCCGGTTCCTTTTCGAGATCCACCGGTTTCAACAGCGCCAGGTGTGACGGCAGGATCAGCTTCGACTGCACCAGGGAAAACAGCAAAGTGGGAATCACGATCAGCGGAATATTCGGCCAGATTTTTCCGGACACGCCGCTCAAGCCCAGCATCGGCGTGAAGGCCATCGCGGTAGTCAGAACACCGAAAACTACGACGACACCTACCTCGTGCGTGCCCTTCGGTGCAGCAGTGCGCGGGTGCTCGCCTTTCCGCATTCGGCTGTAGACGTTCTCCCCGACAACAATGGCATCATCCACCACGATTCCGAGTACCAGGATGAATGCGAACAGCGAGATCATGTTAATCGAGACCCCGAGTTCCGGCATCATGGCGATTGCCCCGGCGAACGAAACAGGAATCCCGAGCGCAACGAGCATGGCGAGGCTCGGTCGCAAAAAAAGCGCGAGCACGACCGCGACGAGAATGAGCCCGAACAGCCCGTTGCGACCGAGAAGTTCGAGGCGCCCTTTCAGATATATCGAATCATCTTTCCAAATCTCGAGTTTCACTTCCTCCGCCAAGGTTTTCGGTGCCACTTCGTAAACGTACTTTTTCACCGTCTCAGCGAGCTTGAGAGTGTCCTCGTTCCCGACGCGGAAAACGTTGATCAACATCGCCGGCCGGCCGTCGAAACGGGTTTCGAGGGCGGCCTCTTCAAATCCGTCACGAATGAAGGCAATGTCACCGAGCGTCACCTTTGAGCCGTCCGGACGGGTCACTACTGTG
>JABDJT010000513.1 GCA_013003335.1 Verrucomicrobiales bacterium
GGGCGCTATTGCCGCTTTGGGGTGAGAGCCTGAAAAACGGAAACTGGCTGCTCATCATCCCAGTCTTCATTTCATTCATCGTTTTCGTGACCTCGATGTTTGCTGAAACCAACCGTCTCCCGTTCGATCTTCCCGAGTGTGAAACCGAGCTCGTTGCCGGCTATCACACCGAATACAGCTCAATGAAATTCGCCCTGTTCTTCCTCGGAGAATACGCGGCGATGATCATCGGATCCGGTCTGGCCGTGACCCTGTTCCTCGGCGGCTGGAGTTTGCCCTTCGGTTGGCTCACCCCCGAAGCAGGGGCCGAAGTTCCGCTTCTCCACGGTCTGATTCATATCGCTGTTTTCCTCGGAAAAGTGATCCTTTTCATCCTGTTTTTCATCGTCGTCCGCTGGACCCTGCCCCGCTTCCGTTATGACCAACTCATGCGTCTTGGCTGGGTCTTCTTTTTCGAAATCGCACTCGCCAACATCATTCTCACTGCCCTCCTCCTCATGTGGATCGGCCCCTCAACCGCAAACTGAATTTATCCTCGAAAACGAACTAACAGGGTCTGTTCGATAAACCAACCCTGTTTACCCTTCCGAAACCATGGCCATCGTCGTCAAACGTCCAAAACTGAAATGGTGGGAGCACCTCTATCTCCCGGCTTTATTCAGCGGCATGAAGATTACGCTGGCGCACTTCATAAAAACATTCCGCGGAAAATCGGATGTGGCGATGCAGTATCCGGAAGAAAAATGGGACGAGCATTTGCCGGAACACTACCGCGGTGCGCCCGCACTGGTGACCGACGAACATGGTCGGGAACGCTGCGTGGCTTGCCAGCTTTGTGAGTTTATCTGCCCTCCGCGGGCGATCACGATCAAACCGGAGGAAATTCCGAACGACGACAAATGGGCCAAAGTGGAAAAGCGGCCCGACGAATTCGATATCGACATGATCCGCTGCATTTACTGCGGCCTTTGCGAAGAAGTCTGCCCCGAGCAGGCCATTTTCCTCCGGAAAGATTACGCCATCACCGGTGAAAGCCGCGAGGAGATGGTTCATGACAAAGACAGACTGTATGAAATCGGCGGGGTGCGCGAAGGCCTCGTGAACAAGTGGAATGAGCTAAAATAGGAGTTAGAAGCTTGGAGCTAGTAGCTGGAATTTTTATGAATTGAATGTCTGATCCCGCCAAGAGTTTTGAAGATTTGATTGTATGGCAGAAAGCACACCAGTTTGTTTTGTCGATTTACGGAATTTCCGCCGATTTTCCGAAGGCGGAAATCTATGGCCTCACCGCGCAGATTCGGAGGGCCGCTGTTTCAATTCCTTCGAATATCGCGGAGGGATTTCATCGGCGGGGACAGGGAGACAAACTCAAGTTTTTCAACTACTCGCAAGCCTCTTTGGAAGAAGTTCGGTATCAATTGATTCTTGCCCGAGACCTGAATTATGCAGACACCAATTCCTTGCTGGATCAGGCAGACGAAGTGGGGCGACTTCTAACTTCCTACAGCAGCGCAATCCGAAATTCGAGCTCCTAGCTCCCAGCTTCCAGCTCCCTTCATGACTTTCCTGTTCTACATATTTGCGGCACTCACGCTCGTAGGTGGGATCGGGGTCGTGGTTTATAAAAACCCGGTTTCCTCGGCGTTCGCGATGATCCTGTCGTTTCTCGGGCTCGCGGCACTGTTTATCCAACTGGACGCATATCTCGTCGGCATTCTGCAGATTCTCGTCTACGCCGGGGCGATTATGGTGCTGTTCCTGTTCATCATCATGCTGATGGATGTGAAGGCGGAGGAGAATAAAACCTTCCGCGGAGGCGCGATTTTGGGAGCGATCCTCGTTATGGGCGGTTTTGCCGCGGCACTCGTGAAAGTGCTGCTCGATTCCAGAATCGGAGAAGGTAAACTCGCGCCGCTCGCGGAATCGGAACAAAGCGATGTCCACGCGATCGGTGATCTGCTTTTTACCCAATATTGGTTCCCGGTGCAAATCGTGGGCGTGCTGTTGCTCGTCGCGACGGTTGGGGTCGTGGTTCTGAGTAAGAAAGAGATGAAGTGATTTTTTTGAAACGAAGATGGAAACCGATTTAACACTCAACCACTTCCTGATGATCAGCGGATTGCTTTTTGCAATCGGCCTCGCAGGCGTGTTGGTGCGGCGGAACATCATCGTAATTTTTATGTGCCTCGAGTTGATGCTCGCTGCCGCGAATCTATCTCTCGTCGCCTTTTCGCGGTTTGGTGGAGAAAACGGTATGCCGAATTACGACGGGCAGGTGCTGCTGTTTTTCATCATCACCGTGGCCGCGGCTGAGGTCGCAGTCGGACTCGCGATCATCGTAGCGCTCTTCCGAACCCGTGAAACCACCGACGTATCGGACGTCACTTCGATGAAGAATTAGAAATTAGAACTCTCCCTTTATGGACGCCAACACCCTCGCCTGGATCATTTTGCTGCTGCCGCTCATGGTGGCCGCATCGATCCTGCTTGGTCTGAAACGCATGCCGGGCTTGAGCGCGCTGCTTTCTACCGGGTCGGCGGTGATTACGCTGGTCTGTTCGGTGATGCTGTTTTCGGTAACCGGCGCAGTGAAAGCTTTCCCCTGGATCGACCTCGCGGGTTTCCGGGTCAACATCGGCCTGCTTGTCGGCGAAGATGACACGCTGGCGAAGGGCATGATGTTCATCGTGACCTTCATCGGCTCGCTGGTGCACATTTTCTCGCTCGGCTACATGAAAGACGACGAGGGCAAGGCGCGCTATTTCGCGGGGCTCTCGATTTTCATGTTCTCGATGACCGGGATCGTTCTCGCGGACAACCTGGTGATGATGTTCATTTTCTGGGAACTCGTCGGCGTGAGTTCCTACATCCTGATCGGCCACTGGTATCAGAAAAACACGGCGGCCGACGCCGCGAAGAAAGCGTTTCTCACCAACCGGATCGGCGATTTCGGTTTCATGATCGGCATATTGCTGGTGTGGGTTTTGACCGGTTCGATTTCATTCGAGGGCATCAAGGCTGCCGGACCCGTCGCTTCGACGATGCTCGACATCGCAGTGATCTGTATTTTCTGCGGCGCGATCGGAAAATCGGCCCAGGTGCCGCTTCACGTCTGGCTGCCCGATGCGATGGAAGGCCCGACTCCCGTCTCGGCTCTCATCCATGCCGCCACGATGGTCGCAGCCGGCGTGTTCATGTTGGCCCGTGTTTCGTTTTTGATCGAAATCGCTGACGTCGCCGCGCAAGTGATCATGTGGGTCGGTGCGGTTACCGCTCTGCTCGCGGCGCTGATGGCGCTTCAGCAAAACGACATCAAACGCATCCTCGCCTACTCGACACTGTCTCAGCTCGGCTACATGGTGATGGCGCAGGGAATCGTCGGCGGAAGCGACGCCGGGATGTTCCACCTTTACACCCACGCGTTTTTCAAGGCGTTGCTTTTCCTCGGCTCCGGCGCAGTGATCTATGCCTGCCACCATGAGCAGGACATTTGGAAGATGGGCGGCCTTCGGAAAAAGATGCCGATCACATTCTGGACATTTGCGATCGGCACGGCTGCCCTTATTGCCGTTCCCGGGACCAGCGGATTTTTCAGTAAAGAAGGCATTCTCCACGCTGCTCACGAAGCCCATCACACCGGCCCGTGGGTGATCGGTCTGATCGTCGCGTTCCTCACTCCATTTTACATGACCCGCCTGTTCATCGTCGCATTTCTCGGGAAAACCCGAACCGAAAATGCCGATCATGCGAAAGAAGTGCCGCCAATCATGTTTGTACCGCTGGGAATCCTCGCCGTGCTTGCGCTGATCTCCGCTTACGGGCCGATTGCTCACTTTTTGCAGGCACGCGGAGAAGCCCACATGCCGCACCTCGATGCCACGTTCTGGATCTCCCTCGTTGGACTGATCGGCGGTGTGGGTCTGGCCATCCATTTCTACCGCGGTCGCGACTCCGACCCGATCCGTATTCCGCTTTTTGAAAACAAATTTTACATCGACGAAATTTACATCGGCCTCGTTCGCATATTTCAGGATGCTGTCGCCACGGCCGTTGCCGCCTTCGACCGTTACATCCTCGACCCGCTCGTGGCCCGTTTCCCGGCCATGACCGCTTTTTCGGCCGGCTCGATCCTCCGTTTTTTCCAGGTTGGTAATTTACAAGGCTACGCCTTCCTCTTCGGAGCCGGGGTCGTTGCCCTGATTTGGTTCCTACTTCTCTAAAATTTATTTCTTCACCGTGAGTATTCTCGAAATCATCGTTTTCCTGCCGATCCTCGCCGCTCTGGCGATTGGGTTCGGTGCGCCCGCGCGATTCACTGCCCTCGGCGCAGCAGGGATCAACCTGATCTGTGGACTCGTTGCCGCCGGTACGGCCAAGTTCACCGACATCGAGGTGGGCGGATTTTCTTTCGTCCACGAAAGCTCCCGCCCGCTACTGGACGATCCCGAACTCGCGCTCGCATTTGGGTTGGACGGCATCAGCCTTGTGTTGCTGATCCTCACCGTCATCGTCACGCTCGCCGCCGTGTGGGTCAGCCCGGCGGAGATCAAGATTAAAGGCAGCACCAAGCTTTACTACACCAGCTCTCTCCTCATTTCGGCCGGCGCACTCGGCGCGTTTTTGTCGACCGACCTGTTTTTCCTTTACGCTTTCCACGAACTCGCCCTTATCCCGACTTTCCTGATGATCGGCGTTTTCGGGTTCGGCGAAAACCGGAAACGCACCGCCTGGACGATCACGATTTACCTCGGCGTCGGCTCGCTGATCCTGCTGGCTGGGCTCATCGCGCTATTCCTGAATCTCGGCGGCAACACCTTTGACCTCGCCACGCTCTACGAAACCGCGTCGAACGACGTCAACATCCCCGCCGAAACACAGAGCTGGATTTATCTACTTCTCCTCGTCGGATTCGGCATTCTCGTCTCACTGTTCCCGTTCCACAGTTGGGCGCCTGACGCTTACGCGGATGCCCCGACACCCATCGCGATGCTCCACTCCGGCGTCCTTAAGAAATTCGGCATCTACGGCCTCATTCGCATCGCTACTCCGATGCTTCCCGCCGGGGCGGAAAAATGGGCCAACCTCGTTTTGGTGTTGTTGTTAGGAAATATTATCATCCTCGGACTCGCCACCATCGCGCAGAAGCGCCTCGATCGCATGCTCGGCTACTCCTCGGTGATGCACATGGGTTACGTTTTTCTTGGTGTCGTCGCCGGCACCACCATCGGCATGAGCGGTGCCGTTCTCCTGATGTTCGCCCACGGCGTTTCCATCGCCCTGCTATTCGCGCTGGCCGGATCGCTTCGCGACCGCTTTGGTTCCCTCGAATTTGAAAAACTCGGTAGTGGCCTCGGCAAGACCGTCCCGAAGCTCGGCCTCCTTTTCGGCTTTGCTGCCTTCGCCTCGATTGGTCTGCCCGGCTTCGCGAATTTTGCGTCCGAGGTCATGGTTTTCTTCGGCGCTTTTCAACCCATGGAAAAAGGCGACTCGCTCGGTTTCCTACAGTGGGCCGCGATCATTTCGCTTTGGGGTGTCGTCATTTCCGCCGTCTACATGCTCCGCGCCTACCGCAACATCTTTAAGGGCCCGCTCGCTTCGCCTGAACCCCGCGCCGCCGATTTGACCTGGGGAGAACGCATCCCCGTCCTGTTGCTGATCGTTGCCCTGATGCTCATCGGCTTCGTCCCCGAAATCCTCTTGAAATACCTTCGCCCTGCCCTTGAAAGCCTGACTCTCATTGGTGGCGGAGGCTGAAAAAACGAACCAACAGGGTCTGTTCGATGAACCAACCCTGTTCGATCGAAAAACCGAAATTTTAACTAGATGCCCGTTTTTTACCTCGAAATCATCGTCGTCGTCCTCGGCCTTGTGATGCTGATGGTCGATGCCTTTGTGAAGCTGGAAGACAAGCGCCACATCGCCTGGATTGGTGTACTCGGGCTGATCTGTGTCTTTTTCCTGCTGTTCAAAGTCGAGTGGCCGACCACAACGGAATCAACTTTTTGGAAGTTTTACGATCACGAAGAAGGAACCCGTGGCTTCTCGCTGTTTTATAAAGGAATCGCTGTTCTCTGCACGATCATCGTTCTCATTATGGGCGCGGAATTTCGCGGCGTGATTCAGAAATACATCGCGCCCCCCGAACCGGGCGCGCATCCCCAATCCGGTCTCGGTGAATTTTTTGCCCTGCCCGTTTTCGCCTGCGCAGGCCTGATGTGGATGGCTTCCGCCAGCAACCTCGTCTCGATCTTCGTTGCCCTCGAAACGGTCACGATCACCTTTTACGTCCTCGTGGCCTACATGCGGCGGAATGTCGGCTCGCTGGAGGCCGGCGTGAAATACCTGATTCTCGGCGCGCTCTCGACCGGATTTCTCGTCTACGGGTTCACCTGGCTGTTCGGCATCACCGGTTCGATGGATCTCGCTGAGATCAAAACGGCGCTGGCATCGGAAAACGTCAATGTCGCCGCCGCATTGTTCGCCTTTGGCCTGATCATCGTCGGTCTCGGATTCAAAGTCGGGGCCGCGCCGTTTCAACTCTGGATTCCGGACGTCTACCAGGGCGCACCAACGCCGATCACCGCGTTCCTGTCCGTCGCCTCAAAATCCGCCGGATTCATCGTACTGCTCCGGATTGCAGGCTGCTTTCTCAGCAGCGCCTATCTCTCCGAGAAGATCGGAGCCGTCCTCGTCGTCATCGCGATCCTGACCCTGCTTTACGGAAATCTCGCGGCCCTGCCGCAGAAAAATTTCAAGCGACTCCTCGCCTATTCCTCGATCGCCCATGCCGGATTTTTGTTGATGGCCCTCGCCTCACCTCCCGGAAAATCCGGCGGCCTGAATTCTCCCGCAGTTGTTATTTCCTTTTATCTCGGCGCTTACTTGCTGATGACCCTGCTCGCGTTCCTCGTAATGACGGCCGTCCGCAACACCCAGGAAGACGAATCTGTCGACGCCTATGCCGGTCTCGCCAGGCGTTCCCCGTTTCTCGCCTTCGCCCTCTTGATCGCAATGGCTTCCCTTGCCGGGATTCCGCTCACGGCGGGATTTTTCGGCAAGTTTTTCGTCTTCAAACTGGCGTTCGAAAACGGGGCAAGCTGGATCCTGATCGCGGCTGGTATCATCGGTGCAGCGGCAGGATTCTACTACTACCTGAAAATCGTTGCCTCGATGTATTGGGCAGAAGGCGACGATGAAGCGGATTCGATTTCTGTCAGCATTCCCTCGAAAGTCACAATGGTGCTACTCATGATTGGAATCCTCGTCGCGGGCGTCGTCCCGAATGCGATATTGAGTCTGCTCGGGTAAATCAGCGCTTCAATTGCGCACGACTTTTCTCCGAAAGATTTCCAATCGGAACCCGGTAAACCGTTCCTCCCTTCACCCGCAGCAAAGCGACATCACCTTCCACCCGGACCAGGGTAGCTCGTATGGTTTTGCCTTCCGTATTCGTCCAAGCCTGCTCGCCCATCGCGGCGGCAACCGGTTTTTCCCCGCCGTCATCTTCAACTGCGATATAGCCGGGTTCACCCTCCTTTGGCATCAGCCCCTTCTCACCGGTCGTGCCGTCGATCGTTGCCCCTTCCGCGATCCATTGCTGGACCAGACGCGTTTCCGCCTTCGTCAAACGCTCGCCTTTTCCTGTTGGTGGCATCGCATCCTCGTGATCGGCCGGACGGAACAGTGTCACGAACAGGTAGCTCGCATCCCAGTCGCCCGGCACGATCAGTCCATTCTTTTCGTATCGATTCTTGAGGTGCTGCACATTGTCCACCCGCAAGCCACCCTTCGTTTTTCCTTCCTTGTCGCTGTGGCATTCGCTGCATTTTTTTACGAATATTGGCATGATATCCGTTTCGTAATCGAGCGCCATCACCGGCAAGGCCGTGAAAAACAGTACGGAAAACCCAGCTTTCATCATCATCACTTCAAGTCGAGGACGTCCTCCATCCACGCCTTCATTCGAGTCAGTCGCTCCTCATTCCCGCCGCGGACTTCAGCCGTCGCCCAACCTGAAAAGCCGTTTGCCGCGAGATGCCGGCGAACATCCGCCCAGTTTACTTCGCCACCGTTCGTGCCGGAAGTGATGCCCTTCCGTTTCTGCTTTGCGTCGCCAAATTCCGCATGGCCACGATCCTTGATATCAAGTTTGTGGATGCGTTTGCCCAACACCTCTGCCCAGTGCTCGCCGGGTTGTTCCGTCCAGGTAATCGTATTGCCCAGGTCGAAATAGCTCCGGACAGTGTCGGTTTCGAAAGAGTCGATAAACTTCGCCATTCCCTCCGCAGTTTTCAAAAATGTTGCACGCACGTTTTCGATGCAGATTTTGATGCCTGCTTCATCCGCTGCAGGCAAGGCCTCGCGCACTCTTTTCTGCCAAAAGGCAAAATTTTCATTATAGCTGAGCGATTTGTCCTCAGCGGCGTAAACCAGCACGGATTCCGATTTCAATTTCTTGGCCAGGGAGATTGCGGGGAGAATTTCAGGGCGGCCTGCATTGACTATGCCATGAACCGGAATCCCGGTTTCTCGAATCGCCTCAAGCAATTCATCGTGATCTACTTTTTCCCAACTCGACAATTCCGTCCCGTCAAAGCCGATTCGTTTCAACAACTCCAGTTTTTCCAGTACGGACAGATCCGGTTCAAGGATCATTTGATATTTCACAGCCAACTTGATCCTCCCGGCAAGCGGCCCCGCGGCCTCATCCGCAAGACAGGCCAGCCCTCCGGTTGAAGCATATAGAAAATACCGACGTTTCATAACGGCCCAAATCTCATCACACTACAGAATAAAGTCACGCCCGCTTTTGGGCGGAAACGAATCAACAGGGTTGGATCGGCAAACCAACCCTGTTGATTCGTTTTCCGTACGGTATTCCCCGATTCCCTCGTAGCGTTTTTCAGGATCTGCAATTCCTTGCCCCGGAGTTTCGATTCTGCAGAGATGATGTGCCGCCCAGTTTTTGATGACCGATCGCTCACTCAGCATTTCGGGAGTTCTTCCCGTATTTCAAACGCCCTACTTCGGAGATGGATCCGAAGCCATTCAGTTTCAGACCCTGAGAAAAGAACTCGACTGGCTGTTCGAATGCGGTGCAGACGGAGTGGTGATGGCGATGGTGTCAGAAGTACTGCGCCTTTCGAGCGAGGAGCGCGAAACGCTGGCCGTGGCGGCCTGCACGGCAGCACGTGATCACAACGGAGCCTGCGTGATCAGCGTCGGAGCGGAATCGAGCGTCCTGGCTGAGCGATACGCCTGCCATGCCGAAAGGGCCGGTGCGACCGCAGTGATGGCCATTCCGCCAGTTTCGGTAGCGGTTGATGAAGCGGAACTCGACGCTTATTTCCGCCGGATTCTCGACGCGATTGGCCTGCCGGTCATTGTGCAGGACGCGAGCAACTACGTCGGTGAACCGATGACGATCGAGTTCCAGGCCGGGCTAATGAACGAATTCGGTGCAGAGCGCGTGATGTTCAAACCGGAGGCATCTCCGTTCGGGCCGCGGTTGTCTGCTCTTCATGAAGCGACGGATGGTAAGGCGAAGATTTTCGAAGGCAGCGGCGGGATTGCCCTGATCGATTCGCATGCCCGCGGGATAACGGGGACCATGCCGGGAGCGGATTTGATTCGCGCGCTTGTGCCGCTCTGGCAGGCGCTGGAAGCGGGTGAATCGGAAATTGCCGGGAAAATTCACAGCGACCTCGAACCGCTTCTTTCCCTCCAAAACACACTCGATTCCTATCTTGCAGTGGAAAAACACCTTCTCAAACGACAGGGAATTTTCGAAAATGAACTCGTGCGCGGACCGGTCGGATTCCGGCTCGATGACGAAACCCGGGCCGAAATCGATCGGCTTTTCGACGCGCTTCTCGAAACCATTTCCGAAAATTCCGCATGAGCACCATCATCGATGTCCACAGTCACGCCTGGCAGTATCCGGATCATTTCACGGACGATTTCCGCGCGCAGGCGATCCGTGCGCGGGCTGGTCAGGAAGTCGACTTGACGGTGCGGCTGAAGGATTACGATAAAAACGCGCCGGAAGGTACGCGGACAATTGTCTTCGGAGGAAAAGCGAAGCTGAGCGGTCTCTGGGTTGATGACCAATGGGTCGCGGATCACGTCGCGCAAGCGCCGGACCGGCTGATGGGATTTCTTTCAGTCGATCCGACCCAGCCCGGCTGGGAGGACGAAATGCGGTTCGGACAGGAGGAACTCGGCCTGCGCGGAATCAAACTGCTGCCGATGTATGCCGGATTTTTCCCGCAGGCGGACGAATTGCGACCGCTTTGGAAATACGCCTCGGAAAACGGCCTGCCGGTGTTGCTCCACACCGGCACGACCTTCGTCGCGCAGGCGCCGATCGAAATGACCCTGCCGCGTCATCTCGATCCCGTGGCGACCGATTTTCCGGACGTGAAAATCATACTCGCCCACCTCGGGCATCCCTACGAAGGCGAATGTGTCGCCGTCATCCGCAAGCACCCGAATGTGTATGCGGACATTAGCGCACTGTTTTACCGGCCGTTTCAGCTGTATCAGAGCCTGATGCTGGTGCAGGAATACGGCGTCTGGGAGAAAGTTTTGTTCGGCACGGACTACCCGTTCACAACGGTGAACGATACGGTGGAAGGCCTTCGAAAACTGAACGATCAGGTCGCGGGTTCCGCTTTTCCCCGCCTCGACGAAGATGCGATCGAAGCCCTGGTTTATCGCGATTCGCTGAAGCTGCTCGGGCTCGAGAACGGATGAACAGGGTTGGTT
>JABDJT010000479.1 GCA_013003335.1 Verrucomicrobiales bacterium
ACTACAAGCACCGCCGCCATGACCGTCATTACATGCGGAAAAACACGGAGAAGATCGATCCGGAAGGTCACGCCACGGATCTGTTCAGCGACTGGTCAGTCGATTACATCAACGAGCGAGCCCCGAAGGACGACCCGTTTTTTCTCTATCTCGCCTACAACGCCCCGCATACGCCGATCCAGCCGCCGCAGGACTGGCTCGAGAAAGTGATGGAGCGGGAAAAGGCGAACGGGATATCCGAAAAACGCGCGAAACTCGTCGCGTTGATCGAGCACATGGATCACGGGATCGGCCGGGTGATCGAGGCGCTGAAAAAAACGGGTGAGTGGGAAAACACGGTCACGGTTTTCACGAGCGACAACGGTGGACAGGGCAATGTGGGCGCGCGGAACGAACCGCTCCGCGGCGCGAAACAGGAAATGTGGGAAGGCGGAATCAAGGTCTGCACGACGGTAGTCTGGCCGGAGAAAATCGCGGCCGGTTCCAATGCTGGCGATCACCGGTCGCTGACAATGGATTTTTATCCGACCCTCTGCGAAATCGCCGGGGCCGGCCTGCCGGGCGAGGATGCCCCGCCGCTCGACGGACGGAGTTTTCTGCCCGTGCTGCTCGGGAAAAGCTTCGATGACGGCAATCGCCCGATGTTCTGGGTGCGCCTGGAAGGGAATCAGAAATACGGCGGCATTCCGTATCACGCTGCACGGATTGGGGACTGGAAGCTGCTGCGGAACACCGGTTTCGAGCCCTACCAGATGTTCAACCTGAAAGCCGACCCCGGTGAAAGCACCCCGATCCCCCGCGATAAAGCACCGAAGAAATACAACGAGCTGTTCGATGCGCTGATGGGGCACATTTACCGCGCGGGAAAGGTGCCGTGGCAGCGGCCGGTGATCCCGGTGCACTGAGGAAAGTCGCTTTTCAGCCCCGATCGTAGTCGATCTTGAAGCGCTTGCCGCACAGGGTTGTGGTGCGGGCGGAATCGATGGCCTGCTCCGCAAACTCGGAACTCACTTCGACCTTGCTGTGCTTGTGGGCCTGGAATATCCGGCCGACCGTTCCCTGCGGAAGAGCGGCCTGGTTGTAGAGCATTCCGGCGATGTCTTTCGGGCGGACTTTGTGGGCTTTGCCGAGATTGATGAACAGCGTCACCATCCCGCCCTTGTCCGGATGCGGTTTCTTCCGCTTTTTCTTCTTCGATTGTTCGTCGTCGAATTCCTCGATCGGGTCGGGCCGAACCTCGGAGCGCTCTTCGCGGTCGCGATTTTTGGGCCGTTCGCGATGTCGTTCCCCGCGATCCGGTTTTCCCCGGTCCTCGATGATGTCTTCGCCTTCCCGGCCGAAGGTGTCCCGGAGCAGGGTGAACGCGACGTTGGCGATGTCCGTTTCGGTATGGCCGCTGGATTTCAGCGATTCGAAAAAGGCGGAGTAGTCGTCGAATTCATCGGCCTCGAGCCGCTCGCGCAGGGTCTCGAATAGCTGATCGCTCATCTTGCCCTCGACATCTTCCTGCGTCGGAATTTTTGCCCGGGGAATGCGCTGGTTGGTGAAACGCTCGATCGTCTTGAGGCGGTGAATATCCCGGCCAAACACGAACGAAATCGCGCGCCCGGCACGTCCGGCGCGGCCTGTCCGACCGACGCGGTGAACGTAATCCTCGGGGTCCTGCGGCAGATCGTAATTGATGACCACATCGATTTCATCGACATCGAGTCCGCGGGCCGCCACGTCGGTGGCAACGAGCAGATCGACCGTGCCGTCCCGAAAGCGGCGCAACACGCGTTCCCGCATGTGCTGGGTGATGTCACCGTGCAGCCGGTCAGCCGAGTATCCGCGGGCCATCAGCGCCTCGGTGCACTCGTCGACGGCGCGTTTCGTGTTGCAGAAAACAATCGCCAGCCGCGGCTGTTCCATGTCGAGCAGGCGGGAAATGACCTCGATTTTCGAGCGGTTGCGGACTTCGTAGGAAACCTGCTCGATCGATTCGACAGTGAGCTGCTTTCGCTCGATCTCAACGGTCTGCGGGTTGTTGCCGAAATTTTCGATCAGACGGGCGACGCGTTTCCCCATCGTGGCGGAGAAAAACAGGGTCTGACGTTCATTAGGAAGAGCAGCGAGAAGCTCTTCCATTTCATCCTGGAACCCCATGTCGAGCATGCGATCGGCTTCATCGAGAATGGTCATGCGGATGTGCGACGGATCGAACGACCCGCGCCGCAAGTGATCGAGCAGGCGGCCCGGCGTGCCAACGACAACATGAGCTCCGCGGCGGAGCTGCTGGATCTGCCGGTGAATCGGTGCGCCGCCGTAAACCGGGGCGGTGCGGAGTCCGTCGAGAAATTTGCCGAGCCGGTGCGTTTCCTCGCAAACCTGCACGGCGAGTTCGCGGGTCGGGCAGAGGACGAGCACCTGCGTTTCGTCGAGAGCGGGATCGATCTTAGCGAGGGCGGGCAGGGCAAAAGCGGCGGTTTTTCCTGAACCGGTTTCGGAAAGGCCCACCACGTCCAGTCCTTCGAGCGCAGGCGGAATGGCGCCGACCTGGATCGGCGACGGAGCCTCGAAACCGAGGTCTTCGATACCGCGCGTAAGATCGGGGGGAAGCCCGAGCTCAGAAAATGGGGGGCAGTCTTGCATGAACCCGCGCCGGTACGCCCGAAACGCGGGAAAAGCAATGAATTGCGCGGCCTCAATCAATCACCCGAAACAACCAATCGTAGCTCGCGGTGGCGCTTCCATCGCGCAGCCGGACACCGGTGCGATTCTGCAATTCCGCGCCCGCTTCCGGGTTTACCGCGATCGCTTTCACGCCGCAGCTGCGGACGTCACGGACCTCGCCGGGATCGGAAATGGCGTTGCCATTCCGGTCGTGCCACAGCGCCATGCCGCGCAGTTCCTCACCGGTCAGCCAGCCGTCGCGGGAATCATCGAACGCATCCATCGCCTGGTAACCGGTGCGCCACAGCATTTGGAATCCGAAGGTGCCGAACCACTGGGCACCGGAATGAATCTCGCCGGTTCCCTCCGGATCCCACACCAGCAGGCCGGCTTCCGCGTTCGGCCAGGAATCGATCGTTTCCTTCCGGCCATCGCCATTGATGTCGAATTTCACAGGTTTGTCCCCGATCAAATCCGGCAGCGATTTCCCGGTCTCCCGCGAAAGGATCATCGGTGTCACCACCATCTGTTTCAGCGATTTCAGTTTCTCGAGGTCCTTCTGAACCTGCTCCATGTTCAATCCCTCGACTTTCCCGACCGCATCCGGGTGCAATTCGGCGAGACGAACCAGGGCGGTCGCGGATTCGTGCGCGGTCACTGATTTCAATCCGGACGCCGGCCGGCTTTCCAGTTTCAAGTCCTTCTCCCGGGAGGCCTTGTAGGCGCGGAGATAGGTTGTCATGATGACCTCCGGCTTCAGGTTCGCGAACGGTCCGTCCGCCGCCGGTTTCAGCGAATCGTTTTTCGTCAGGAAATCCGACACCTGCTCCAGCAGGCTGGCTTTCCCGAGCAAATACAAACCGTTTCCCGGATCGAGCTTGATGGCTTTGTCAAAGGCGGCCGCGGCCTTGGACGCCTGATCGAGGACTTCCTTTGGCTCCAGAATTTCGGGCTTCCAGTTCTCTTTTTTGAGCTGTTTCTCGACCCGGTTCACCTCGGTGTAAAAAACATTCGGGTCGCTTTCCCGCTCGAATTTTTCGGCGGCGCGCTTTTCCGCTTCCGCCCGGACCGCCTGGTCGACGGCACTGCCTCCATAAGCGATCAGGAAATCCGCAGCGACTCTCGGTGGTTCTTTTTCCTGCGGCGGAATCCAGCCCTGCACCAGCCAGACCTTGTTTGAAAAGGTCAGGTAATGAATCCGGGCTTTCGTGTAGTAGGCATCCGCGTCATCCGGATTCTTTTCGAGGAAAGCCTCGATGTTTTTCAGCATTCGATCGGTCGGAATCAACTCGGGGCGCATGAACAGCGCGCTGGCAAAAGCGGGGAGGATCAGGGCGGCAAGGAACAGCTGGAGGGGGCGCACTTTCATAACCGCAGCCTACCAAATCGAAAAACGAATGAACAGGGTTGGTTTGGCGAATCAATCCTCTCACTTCAAACTCTGCATATACCCCACCAGATCCACCAGGCCCTGCTCGCCGACAATCGCGGCAAGGCCGGGGGGCATGAGACTGTTTTCGAGGGGCTGATTGGACTGGATTTCTTTTTTCGGGACGGATTGTTGGACGCCGCCGGGAAGTCGAATCTGGATTTCGGCATCGGTTTCGCCGGTGATGTATCCGGTCAGGGCGGTGCCGTCTTTTTTGGTGAGGGTCACGCCGTGAAAGCCGTGGCTGATGGCGGCATTCGGATACAGGATCGCCTGGAACAGGCCTTCGCGGCTGAGCTTGTTCCCGATCTGGGTAAGGTCCGGGCCGAAATCAATCCCCTCTCCTTTCACCTTGTGGCAGGTCGCGCAGGTGGCCTTCGTGTAGGCAATCTTGCCGGCCTCCGGG
>JABDJT010000523.1 GCA_013003335.1 Verrucomicrobiales bacterium
GGACATGATTTCCGCCCTTCGAGACAATTGCAAAGAGTTCGGGATCACCTTTTTCGACATCGGAAGCGGAAGCCAGGGGGTGGTTCACGTGGTTGGCCCGGAACAGGGCATCACCCAGCCGGGCACAACGATTGCCTGCGGCGACTCCCACACCGCGACGCACGGGGCTTTCGGAGCAATCGCCTTCGGAATCGGGACCACTCAGATTCGGGATGTTCTGGCCACGCAAACCATGGCGATGAGCAAATTGAAAGTCCGGCGAATCAACGTGGACGGTGATCTGCAGCCCGGGGTTTACGCGAAGGATGTGGTTCTTCATATTATCAAACTGCTCGGGGCCAAGGGAGGAATCGGATACGCCTATGAGTACGGCGGATCGGTTTTTGACGGCTTTTCCATGGAAGAGCGGATGACCGTTTGCAACATGTCGATCGAAGGCGGCGCGCGCTGTGGCTATGTGAATCCGGATGAGAAGACATTCGAATACTTAAATGACCGCCCCTATTCGCCGCAGGGGGAGGCCTGGGACCGGGCCGTGGCGGAATGGACGGCGGTCGCGTCGGATGACGGCTGTTCCTATGATGATGTGGTCAATATTCGTGCAGAGGATATTGCTCCGTCAGTGACCTGGGGAATTTCGCCCGATCATGGCATTTTTGTGAATGAGACCATTCCCGATCCGGCGGGAGAACCTGATGAGGAGAAGCGGACGGCGATCCAGGAGGCACTGGATTACATGAAATTGCCAGCGGGGTCACCGATCGCGGGCACCAAGGTGGATGTTTGTTTTATCGGAAGCTGCACGAACGGGCGCCTGTCCGATTTTCGGGAAGCGGCGCAGTTTTTGAAAGGTAGACAGGTAGCGGCAGGCGTGAAGGCCATCGCAGTTCCCGGATCTGAGATTGTGAATCACCTGTGTGAACAGGAAGGGATTGCCCAGACTTTCCGCGAAGCGGGATTCGAATGGCGGGGGGCCGGGTGTTCGATGTGCCTCGCCATGAATCCGGATAAACTGGAAGGGGATCAGCTCTGTGCCAGTTCGAGTAACCGGAATTTCAAGGGACGCCAGGGGAGTCCGACCGGTCGGACGGTATTGATGTCCCCGGTTATGGTCGCTGCCGCTGCGGTGACCGGCGAGGTAAGCGATGCGCGTGAGGTTTTTGGTCTTTCGGCCGCTGCTGCCTGAAAACCGTTTCCGGAATTTTTTGCCATGTCATCCCATCCGTTTCTCGACGAAAATTTTCATATCCGCTGGTCCCAACTGGTTCCGGAAAACATCGAACCGGACATCCGGGCTGGCTTGGAAGAAGCCCGCGAAACGATCGACGCCCTGGCTGCGTGGGACGGTGAGGAAGAACTGACTTACGAAAACACTCTTCTCGCTCTGGAAAATGCCGGGGAGGCATTGAACCGGGGCTGGACGGCTCTTTCCCACCTCGATTCCGTTCGCAACAACGACGACCAGCGCGAAGCATATAACAAGATGCTGCCGGAAGTGACGGAATTTTCCTCCAGCATTCACCTGAATGAAGGTCTGTGGAAACGGGTCAAAGCTTATTCCGAAACGGAAAATGCCAAGGCCCTGACTGGCGCGAAGAGAAGGCTTCTCGAGGAATCGTTGACTGATTTCCGCGAAAGCGGCGCCGATCTTTCGGCTGACAAGAAGGAACGGCTGGAAGAGGTGCAATCGGAACTCGCGAAGTTGACCCAGAAGTTTTCCGAAAACGTCCTCGATTCGACCAATGATTGGGATTTGATCATCGAGGATGAATCCCGTCTCGCTGGCCTGCCTCCCACGGCGAAAGGGATTTTGCTCTCGGAGGCGAAATCAAAGGATCTGGGAACAGAAGAAATTCCGGTCTGGCGCGTCACCCTGAAATTTCCCGTTTATTTTCCAGTCCTGGAGTTTGCGGATGACGAGTCCCTTCGGAAGGAGGTCTGGGAAGGAGCCAACACGATTGGGCGGACGGGGAAGTGGGACAACACGGAGTTGATCTGGAAAATCCTGAAACTGCGGCAGGAGAAAGCCGGATTGCTCGGCAAATCCCAGTTTGCCGATCAGGCGTTGTCCCGCAGAATGGCGAAAAACGGGGAAACCGCTTTGAACTTCGTCGAAGATTTGCACGGGAAGACCGCTCCGTTTTTCCAAAAGGAGGTTGAAGAACTTCAGCAATTCAAAGCTGCCGCAACCGGTGGAGACCCGGAGCCACTCGAGCCGTGGGATGTTGCCTACTGGTCGGAGAAGCAGCGAAAAGCGAAATACGATTTCGATCAGGAGGAAACCCGTCCTTATTTCCCGATCAACCGGGTTTTGGAGGGGATGTTCGAATTGACCTCCAAGGTCTTCGGCTTCCGGGTCGAGGAGAAAAAGGCCGTGTTCATTGAACCGGGGGCGGATGCCCCGGACCCGGGGCCGGACGAGTTCGAAGTCTGGCATCCGGAAGTGAAATATTACCAGCTGTACGACGAAGAATCCGGTGATCATCTCGGTTCGTTTTATGCCGACTGGCATCCCCGGGATGAAAAGCGCGGAGGCGCCTGGATGAACTACCTGCGAACCGGGTTACCGGCGCGGAGCGATCAATCCCGGACGCCTCATCTTGGCTTGATCTGCGGAAACATGACCCCGTCGACCGCGGAAAA
>JABDJT010000548.1 GCA_013003335.1 Verrucomicrobiales bacterium
GCCCCGAGGTAGCATCTTCCCCGTCCCGAACGGCTGCCAGCGATCTACCAAAACGATATCCAATCGGTGTCGCAATCGGAGGTACTGCAGCCCGTCATCGAGCAGCAACGTATCGCAATTCAGCTCCGAAATCGCGTGTTTCCCGCTTTTTACCCGATCTTTGTCGACGACGACCGGGACATCCTTCAAATTGGCCGCCAGCATGTACGGCTCATCTCCAGCCGTCTTGGAATCAAGGAGTAACGACGATCCGTCACTCACGACACGGGGCGGGTTGATTTCGTTCTTTCCTTGTATCTTTCCGATAATACGCTTCAAAAGCGGCTGTTTTACCGACTTGTATCCCCGACTCAAAATAACCGGTCTCCGACCACCATCTTTCAAGGCTCGCGCGAACTTTTCCACCACCGGCGTTTTGCCCGTTCCTCCCACTGTCAGGTTCCCGATGCTGACCACCAGGCAGCCAAGATTCTTTTCCCGGATAATCCGGTTCCGATAGAGCCAAAGTCGGATATTTACAACTCCGCCATACAGCCGCGACATCGAGCTGAGGAACCAGCGAAGCATGGTAGCACGCGCTCCCCGACGACGGTCGAGAATCACGTCCACGGCGAACTGTTCGAATTTTTCCAGCGAGCGACGCATGAGCAGCAGGAGAGAAGCAAGGACGGCGCATACGGTCGCGGATATGCCGGAAATCACAAGGCAGAACCCTAAAAACGAATCAACAGGGTTCGGTTGCCGAACAGACCCTGTTGGATCGTTTTTGGCGATTGCAAAACCGGGTGTGATGCCGGACTCTCGCGGCATCATGACCCGAATCGATCATCGTCAGCCGGACGAACTCCGGCCCATTACGTTTCAGCCTGATATCGCGAAGCACGCGCAGGGCAGTGTCCTGGTCAGTTTTGAAAGCACTCAGGTAATCTGCTCCGCGATGATCGAGGACGGTGTGCCGGGCTGGATGAAATACCAAGGCGTGGAAGGAGGCTGGCTCACGGCGGAATACAACATGCTGCCTTATTCAACGCTGGGGCGAAAGCCACGCGATATCAGCCGTGGACGGCTGGACGGACGCAGCTCGGAAATTCAGCGGTTGATCGGCCGCTCGCTTCGCGCAGTGGTGGATTTGAAAGCGCTTGGTGCCCGGACTCTGTGGATCGATTGCGATGTGCTACGAGCAGACGGCGGCACGCGAACCGCGTCGATTACCGGAGCTGCGGTTGCGGCGGAAATGGCGTTTCAGCGATTGATCACGGCAGGAAAACTCAAGGATTCGCCAATGAAGCAGCTCGCTGTGGCAGTGAGCGCGGGCGTCCACGACAACGAGTGCGTGCTCGATTTGAATTATCACGAGGATGCGGCGGCCACAGTCGATTTCAATTACGTGATGACCGAAAACCTCGACCTGATCGAGATGCAGGGCAGCGGCGAGGAAGCCACGTTCACCGAGGAGCAAATGCTGGAAATGCTTCGGCTCAGCAAAAAAGGAGTCGCTGAAATCGCGGCCCTGCAGCGCGAAACGCTGTCGAATTTTGATCCAGCAGCGGACCTGGAGGCAATCGAACGAATCAAGGGCTAATGTTTTGGCTTCTCCGGTTCGCCGCCCCCGAATATCCCTTTCAGACCTTCCAGAACGCCCTTCGCGTCCTCCTGTAATTTCGGGTCAATTTCCACTCCGCCGTCGAGAGATTTCCGGAGGGAATCCAGGAAACTGCCGCCTCCTTCCTGCAATGAGTCAGGATTGTTCAGGGCAGCCTTGACGGCAGCATCGATCAGGGTTGTCAGCACGAGTTTGAAAGCTAGGGGCACGGAAATTCCTTCGCCGCTGGTGAAATTTTCAAGGTGCACATCCGGCACGTTTACCTTGGCCCCGCCTTCGCTGAAAAGCCGGGAACCGAAGGTCAGTTGCGCTCCGGTGATGGACAGTTTCCGAATTTCGACTTCGTATTTCGGAGCGTTTTTTTCGCCGGCAGCCGGCGTTGGCGGTCCATCTTCCCCGGCGGATTCCAGAATTGAACCCAGCTTTTCCAGCACCGAGCGTTTATCCCCGGACCGGAAATCTTTGATTTGCTCAATATTGATGCCGCTGAGGCCGATCTCGTAATTGATCACCGGATTTTCGATGGTGAGTTCCTCGATCACGATGTGCCTGGTAAACAGGCTGCCCGATTGAACTTTCAGGTCGAGTTTCCCGGCAGAAATGGCGGGTTTTTCGCTGAATCCCTCGGGGTTGGCGATGGCAAAATTTTCGACCGAACCGGTCCCGGTAAAAATCGAGAGAACCGTGGAATCGGCCGTGACCGGTGTCCCGGTGACTGTCGGGCCAACCGTTTCGATGGCTTTTTTCAGCGCGGCAGACTGGTTGAGCAGCAGGACGATCGCACCGAGCACAAGAAACACGAACAATCCAAGAATTATTTTCCGGGGTTTGAACATCCCGGAAGGTAATGGCCTGGCCGAAATGAATCAACAGGGTTGGTCTGCCAAACAGACCCTGTTGGATCGTTTTTCGATTTTTTTCTAAGCAAGTCCGGCGTCTTGTGTCGTGAAGGGGTGAAAGGATATGATTACCCGTTGTGAGTCAGCCCGCCAAAAAAATTAGCCACATGCCAGGTTCGTCCGGAAAGCCACAGCCCGCGAGGGCGGAAAAGCCCTCGCTGCAGGAGCTTTTCGAGGAGGAGGAGCAGGCATTGGTCCGTTATGGTTACTCGCTGACAGGCCGCCGTGCGATTGCGGAGGAACTGGTTCAGGAAGTGTTTCTGCAGCTGCATTTGCACTGGGACACCGTGGAGAACCCGAAGGCCTGGCTTTTTCGCAGCGTCCGAAACCGGGCTTACAACCATCATCGGGACAACAAGCGGGAGCTTTTTACAAAGGACGGCGACCGGCAGCCGGATCGGGAGACAGAACCGAAGGAGTCGCCGGAGAAACTGCTGCAGCGAATGGAAGCTGCCGGGTTTCTGCGGCTGCTGCTGGCGGAACTGGAGGACGTGGATCGGCGTTTGGTGGAATTGAAATATTTTGAGGACCTCAAGTATCGCGAAATTAGCGACGAGACGGGCCTTTCTATCGGAAACGTGGGCTATCGCCTGCATCACATTTTAAAACAGCTGGCGGAAAAACTGCGCCAGGCAGGAATTGACGGAACAGGAATTGAATCATGAACGAGGATACGACGAACGATCAGAATAATTTGCAGCCCTGGATCGATCCGGAACTGGAGGCACGAATCGTGGCACTTGTCCTGGGCGAGGCTTCAGATTTTGAACGGGAGGAAATCGAAAGGCTTATTGCCGGGCAACCGGAATTGCAATTTTTCAAGCAGCGGCTGGAGGAGGTCAATGGACTGCTGGGCGAGGTGGCCGGCGAATATCAGTCAGACCGGAAAAGGGACGGAGGGGATGAACACTGGCAACTGAACACGGAAAAGCGCCAGCAACTGCTCGATGTATTCTCGGGAAAAGTCGAGTCGCCGCTGGCACCGGATGAGAATGCGGGGGCAGGAGAATCCCGCGTTCGACCGACCCTTTTCAGCCGTCTAAAATGGCGGGAGGCCGCGAAACTGGCGGCAGTTTTACTAATCCTGATCGGGGTTGGTGCCGTGATCGTTCAATCGGTCGGGACGGACAAGAAGAACAGCGTTTATTTGGCTGACAATTCCTCGTCCAGTTCGATGCCCCCTTCTTCCGGGAACACGAATAGCGAATGGTATTCCTTCGGGTTCGGGGCTCCTGCGGCTGGGTCGGATGCGGACGAAATCGATGCACCGGGTCTGCTGGCAGACAACACAGTCGCCACCAACGACAGGCGTTTTTCCCGGAGTCTACCGGAGACGCAAACCTGGACCGGCTCGGCCGAACGGGCCGATGGGGCCGATCAGGCCATCACCGGCCTCTCTTCCATTCGTGAATCGCTCAAAATAGGAGACGACTTCGTGGCAGACCGTGGTGGAGATGGCGATGGCAGACAGCAGTCCGTACCGACCTCGCGCGCTGGCTGGGAAGATCGGTACGGCGAATTCGGCGACCGGGATGGATACGACCGGGGGATTGGAACCAATAAAACCAACGGGCGCAGTGGTATCGACAACCTGAGAGATTTGAACCGCCCGATTGGCGACATTTCCGGTCCGGTTTCAAATTCCACTTTTGCCGGAAATGAATTCAAAAACAAAGACTCGGGGTTGCAATATTTCAACGGGGCATCGGGCTCGAGGAATACCACGAAACTCGATAAGTCTGAGGAGATGCGGTTTGTAGAAAGGGGAGAGTCCACGGTCAATCGTGATCCGGGCTCCGTGGCGAAGAATTCGCAGTTAGAGGGACCTCTCGCTGCATCCGAAAAGATTGCGGAGGATGAATCGGACAAACTTCGTCGCGGTCAGCAGGGTACACAACAGCCAGCGGACGGGGCGGAGGAACTCGCCAAACTTCCGAAAATTGCAGCGGTGACTCCGCCGAAAACGCGCGGGCTGACCCTGGCAATTCCGAAGGAGGAAAATGAATTGGAGGGCCGGGAGGCTGACGAATTGAACCAAATCATCCCTAATTTTGAACTCGGCTTCCGGATGAAGGAATCCGCAGGGCGCTCAAACGGGGGCGCTTCGGAATCAGCCGCTGAGCGCTCAACCATGGATTTGTTTGGATCGGCTGCGGAAGGGGAAGTGCGCGAATCTGCTCCCGAACCAACCGGGGCTGATAATCAATCCGGGCCAGTAGTCTCGGTAAATGCCCCTCAAACTCCGGCTCCCGCCCCGATAACGGCAACTGCAGGAATCGATCCCATTGCCGGGGCGCTGCCGGGCGGTGCTTCGAAGGAGTTGGAAGGTCGAAAAATGGCTGAAGAAAACCTCAAATTTGCTGATGCCGAACTCGGACAGACCATCCGGAGTGGTGGAGCTTTCAGGACGACCGAGACTGTGAACGGGTCAGCCCTCGCAAATGGTGCAAATAAGGACTTGGAGACGAAAAAAAATGCGGCACCTCCAACCACTTCGGAACCTACGCAGTTTCTGAGTCAGTTCGGGCGTCCAGCCCGAGAAGATCGGGAACTCGGTGAACAGCGGGGTGGAGAAACTCATCAAAACGCCGCAATGGGTGAACCCCGCGGCGGTGACGGGGAAATGCTGGAAGAGGAATCGACCAAGGAGTCGATTCGCGACGATTTGGATATCGCCCCGGTTGGATCGCGGCTGCAGGACCCCGCAAAACCTGCACTCCGTCTCTCAACGGGATTTGCCGGGAAAAGGGATAAAGACGCCGTTGCGGGCGTTGCCGAATCCAAACAGGGAGGGAGCGGTAGTGGCGTTCAAACCTGGGATCGGGATGCGGATACAACTTACGATGACCTTACAACCAGAGCAGCCCTGGGCCCGCGGCAACCGGAAAAGCCCCCGGGCCCGGCAACTTTCAGCGTGCCAACAGCAGAAAAAAATGGACAGGCCTCTGACGCCTCCGCTCGTTCCCCCGATTACGGAACGCGAAACCAACACAGTGCTGAAGTGAAAACTGAAACATCCTATAGCGAAAGCCTGCGAAGCTATTCGATGCTGGAACGATTTGACGACCAGGGCGAGAATGACGGAAGGGTCGCCATCGACGGGATAGAAGGGAAACAAGCAATTGCTTCGGCAGGAGGGATCTCTGTGGAGGGCAAAAGTCGAACGAAAGACCGGGTGATCCGACGCGAATTGATCGAGGAGAGGGAGCAAACGCCTGTCGCCAGGGCCGTGAAAGGATTTTCGGGCGATGAGTCAGCCATTCGATCCGATATTTCCCATTATGACTTCGACGTGAATCACAATGGCGTAGCTGATGGTCCTGATCAATTGAGCCTCTGGTGGGGAAAATCGACGGTCGATGAAGAGCGAGGCCGGGACCGGCTGGAGCGTGGCGGTGCTGACGAAGATGGAGATCGGTTGACCGACGACTACCGCAACTCAACCGATAGCTACTTCCGGCTGTTTCGATCGAGCGGCGAAAATTCAGGAATCGTGGCCAATGACGGGATCGAGCAAAAAGTTCACGGAACGCCTTTTTCGATCGAACTCAGCAGGGGGGATTCCAGCCGGGTTACAAAAAGTTTCGAAAGTTTCAGAGAGGTCGACCTGAAATCAGGCGGGCAAATTCACGCCACAAATGGTCGCAATGAGGTCAACCTGTCCACCGTTACAACGGCGATTCAGGACGGAAAGAAACGGAAAAGCCAGCGAGACGACCGGAGAAAACGAATCGAGCCGCCAGCTGGCTTGAGCGAAAAAATGGCCGAACAGGAATCATTTTCGACCTTCTCACTCCACGTCAGCGATGTATCATTCAAGCTCGCCCAGGCTGCGCTGGATAAGGGAGAATGGCCGGAAGCGGATAAAATCCGAATCGAGGAATTCGTGAATGCCTTCGATTATGGCGACCCGCTGCCGACGCAGGAGGAAAAGGTGGAATGCCGCGTCGAGCAGGCCATTCACCCGACCCTGCAACAGCGGAACATTTTGCGAATCGCGATGCGAACGGCTGCTGCCGGACGCGCCGGCGACACGCCCCTGCGGCTCACGTTTTTGCTGGATAACTCCGGCTCGATGGAGCGTGTCGATCGCGAAGAAACCGTACGTCGTGCCTTTGGACTGCTCGCCGATCAGCTTCAGCCGACCGACCAGGTTTCGATTTTCAGCTTTGCCCGGCAGCCTCGATTGCTTGCCGACCAGGTGACCGGCCAGCACGCCAGCCAGCTGAGCGATCTCGTATCCGGTCTGCCGAGCGAGGGTGGAACCAACATTGAATTGGCACTCCGGGCTGCCTTTGAGAAAGCACGCGAACAGCAGGATTCAAACGCGCAAAACCGCGTGGTGTTGCTCACTGACGGAGCCGCAAATCTCGGCGATGCAAAGCCGGAAAGCCTCGCGAAAATCGTCGAGCAAATGCGGAACGCGGGAATCGCCTTCGACACGGCCGGAATCGGGGCAGACGGCCTGAACGACGAGGTCCTCGAAGCCCTGACCAGAAAGGGAGACGGCCGATATTACCTCCTGGATCAGCCGGAGGATGCCGACTCCGGGTTTGCGAAGCAAATCGCCGGTGCGCTCCGGCCGTCTGCCAAGAACGTGAAAATTCAGGTCGAGTTCAACCCGGAACGAGTCGGTCGCTATAAGCTGCTCGGTTTTGAAAAACATCGCCTGAAGAAAGAGGATTTCCGGGACGATAAAGTCGACGCTGCCGAAATGGCCGCCGAGGA
>JABDJT010000559.1 GCA_013003335.1 Verrucomicrobiales bacterium
GTGTGAGCGGGTTCGCGAGGTGCTCGATTGGGAGGACGACGTCGAAAAGGAAACGGTGCCGAAACCGGATCCGAACCCCGACATGCCGGTGCAGGACTCCAGGCCGGCGGAAAAGGAACTGAATCAACCGCCAACCGATCCAGCTCTCATCCTGTATGCCGGCCATCAGTCCTTGATCAGTTTTCCAAAGACTCTTTTCCTACTGCTGCTGTCGCTTGGACTGGGAATTTGGTTCCGGGAAACCAGTGGTTGGATTCTATTTCTCGGCCTCCTGATTGCCCTGTTGTGTGCGTCCTACATCATCCTCGAACGGAGTAGTCGGCTTTACGTGATCACTCCGAAACGGGTCGAAATTGTGAAAGGGCTTTTTGCCAAAAGTTCAAATGAAGTGCAGATCAAGGACATCCGGACGATCAACGTCGTACGAAAGGGATTCGCCGGAATGATCGGAGTCGGGCGGGTCGAATTTGCATCCTCCGGGGGGAAAGATGTCGAGGTCGCCTTCGATGACGTTTGGGCAGCCCAAAAGGTGAAAGGCCTCGTCCGGAGGATTCAGGACGCCCGGAGCGAGTGACAAGAATGAACTATTTGGCGAGCGATTTGATGTACAGAATGATCGAATCAATTTCGTAATCCTTCAAGACACCGAGATAAGAGGGCATTCCAACTCCGGTTTTTTCCGTCTCGAACCCTTTTTGAACGTTTCGCGCGGGATCGACAATTGATTCGCGGAGATACACTTCGTCGACATTTTTCAAAACAACCCCGTCGGTGAATTCCCGCTTGGAGCCCCACAACCCTTTCCATCCGGGGCCGACGGCGACCTGCTGGCCTGCATTTTGCGCAGCTGCCAGAGCAGCCGGAACCTTGTTCCCATCTACGCTGTGGCAAACCAGGCAGCCGTATTTTGTCGCCGTCGCTTTGCCGATTTCAATCGACGGTTCCGGCTCTCTCATCGCGTCGGCCGCTCCCGCTTTCAGCGTCAGATCGACATCGTTTGTGGCAAAACCGTGTGCCTTCAGGTCAAGAGATTGCAGTTCATACACGGTGAAAAACGCGCTGGCTACGGTCGGAGTTTCCGCCTTGGAATTGGGGACTTTGTAGGTGACCCGAATTGAATGAACGGGCTTCATGTCCGGCAATCCGACGAACACCGATTTTTTGTCCTTTGAAAGCATGGCACTCGCAACGGGCATGGTTTCCTGGCCCGGCTTGCCATCGAGTTTGTAATTTCCCGATCCATAGTTGTGGGTCTGCTTGTAATTCCAGCGATCCACCGTGTAGCTCGCCAGGTTCGTGGCGACGGCTTCATCGACCGGTTGATGAAACGAGAGCAGCACACCTTTTTCAGAGGACCGGACGTCCGCTGGGATCCACGTTTCTTCGCCCGTCCAAGTCACGCGGTACAGCCCCGAAATCTGATCGGCCGCCGTGCCCCAGATCTTGAACCCCGTCAGCCAGAGCGACCCGTCGATCGGGTGAATCCGCGGTTTCATAATCCCGCTCGGGAACCGATGCATGATGGAAACCACCGCACCCTGAGTCGGATTGTTTTCGCTGTCGAAATACACTTTGAAAATCTCCGGCCGGTTGTAGCCGACGTGGATGAGCGAGTCGTTCAACGGGCCGAGATTTGCGGGTTTGCGAGTCCAGATTTGGCTGGCACCGCTTTGGTTCACGAAATGTGGAATGTGGATTTCCGGCTGATCGATCGACGCCGGATGCTTCGCCTTGTCTTTGAAAAAGGCAGGCTGAAAGCCGTAATATTCGCCTTTCCAGACGACATGAAGGGGCGTGGCGGGTTTCCAATGCCCCTGCTGATCGCTCGCTGTAATCAGCCCGGTTTTCGGATCGACGCCGATGTAGGGCATGCGGAAACCCGTCGCGATTACCTCGATCGATTTTCCATCCGGCGCGATTTCGACCACCGTTCCGTTGTGTTTTCCGCGGGTCGTCGAAACCTGCCCGCCTTTCGCGATGTAAAAACCGCCGCCCGGTTTTTCCCACATGTCGTTGGCAAACTCCCGCGTCTCGGCAGTTTGGGACACCAAATTACAGAAAATGCGGTGCACGTAGCTCTCCGATTTTCCGCTGCCTTCCGAGCGCTCAACAATCCAGATTCCGTTCCGGTCAAAAACGTAAATTTCATCATCGACGATTTCGAGAGCGATCGGTTCGTGGAAACCGGAGGAAAATCGCTCCCAGGTCACCTTGGACAAATCGCCAGCCAATCCGGAGACAATCCAGACATCGCCATCGAATGTCACGAAAGCGGCGCGGCCATCGCTGAAAAAATCGAAGGCGGAGAGCCGGACGTTTCGCTTCCACGGATTGTTGAGTGGAAGACCGACTTCTTCGGAGAGAAAGCTGTTTTCCGAAAACTCACCGACTTTCTTCGTCGTCAATTTTTCGCCCCAGCGCGTCAGCTTCGTGGGTTTGTTTCGAGCTGCGAATGTTTCAGCCCAGTCCTCCGCCAGTTCCCTGCCGTATCCGATTCCGATCCAGGTATTTTCCGTACGTGGCGGCACGATCAGAAAACGAAAACCGTCCCGCTCCTTGATCTGAGAGCCTTCTGAGACAAAAACTTCGTCGTCAGTTTTCCCGATTGCAATCGCGACGGATGTTTCACCCGGATCAACCGAGATCGAGCGGACCACGCCCTCCGGTGTTGCGCTGAGCGAATCCCACACTTTCGTCTCTCCGGCGAGATAGGAAACGCCGGCGTATTTGCCCGGGAACGTGATTCGACGGAATTTTCCAATCGAATCGGGAATCGGCCCCAATCCCAATTCTTCCGGATCGACCGATTTCTCACGTGGGTCCGTCAGTTTTCCCGGTAGCCCTTCGGGAAAAACCCCGGGAAATAAACCTGTCGCCGCAACCGGCTTCCCGATCGGCTTGGGCAACGATTTCTGCCCTGCGGAAGCTTTCCGGTTCGGCAGCCGGTAGCTTCCCGGTCCCATGCCATCCATTGTCAGGTATTCACCGTCCTTGTTTTCCTTCCAGATCAGCGCGATGCGCAACAGGTCGGTATCGAAACAGGCGAAATAACCGTGTCCCAGCTTCAAAATCAGTCCGCGGGGTGTCAGGTTGTCCTTTGGCCAGTCGTCACCGAGTTCACGCGCATCGAGCGTTTGCGAGAAAAACGGGAAGTCGTCTTCGACAAATGAGCCCCACGACGAATCGAGTTCGAGATGGGATTTTTGCTGGGCAAACCCTGTCAGCGACAGGAATCCAAAAACGGCAAGGGAGAGGCGGAAACGCATGAATCGTGACGAACGGGCTTTCACGATCCAACAGGGTTGGTTTGACGAACGAACCCTGTTGGATCGTTTTCTCGATTAAATTCCTTTCACATCCCAGCCCTCGCGATATTTGTCGTGCACGAGCGCGTTGGCTTTTTCGGAGTTTGTGAATTTTCCGGCCGCATCATCCCATTTCAATTCCTGGGCGGGGAGGCGCATGGCGACTGTGCCGAGCAGAACAGCCTCAGTCATCGGGCCGGCGTAGTCCCAGTTTGCCACCGGCTTCTCTTTCGTTTCGCCGCGGATATGAGCGACGAAATCTTTGTGGTGGCTGCCGGCTTCCGCTTTTTCGGGCGTCTCTTCGACTTTCTTGCCGTCGCGATAAATCGTCGGGATTCCGGCACCTCCGTGCGGGATGACCATCGCTCCGTTGGTGCCGATGACAACGCTGCCGCTGCGCGGAACATTGCTGACGTTTTGTCCCTTGTCATTTTTCGTGACCCCGCCGACTGCATCGTAAACGTTTTTCGGCGGGAGCTGATTTCCGTCGTACCAGGTGAAATCGAAATCGCCGTCGCTCAAGTTGTTGCCTTTCATCTTGTGATGCACCATGCCGTTGAGTGGCCAGGAATCGGCATCGACCGGGCCCGGGCCGTGACTGGTGACGGAGAGCGTGACCGGCTGATTCAGCCCCTGGAACCAGGGATGGTAAATGTGGCAGCCCATGTCGCCCAGGGTGCCGGTGCCAAATCCGATTCGCTTCCGCCAGTTGGAGGGGTGAAATTCGCGGGCAATGAACGGGCGTTTTTTGCTGACGCCGATCCACATATCCCAATTGAGTTTACCGGGCACTTCGTCGACGCGATCCGGTAGCGGACTCATAGAGCCCCACGATTTCGGGTTCATGCTGTGAACTTCTTTCACCTTTCCGATCGCTTCTTCACGCAGCCATTTCACGCCAGTTTTGTTTCCGACGCTGGACCCAACCTGGATTCCCATTTGAGTCGTGAGATTGTTGGCGGCGGCAAATTCGCGAAGAACACGGGCTTCGTGAAGTGTGCGGGTGAGCGGTTTCTCGCAGTAGCAATGTTTCCCAAGTTGCATGGCGCTCATCGAAATCGGGGCGTGCATGTGATCAGGAGTTGCCACAACGGCGACGTCGAAATTATTTGCTTCGTTTTCGAGAAGTTCCCGCCAGTCCTGGTAAATTTTCGCGTCAGGAAATCCTTTGGCGACATTTCCGGCGCGGCCGAGATCTACTTCCGCGGCAGCCACGAGCGTGGCGTTCGGCACGCCGGCCATGGATTGGATATTTCCCCAGGCCCGGCCGTTTGTACCAAAGGCGGCATATCGGATATTCCCGCTCGGAGCAGCGCCGTTTGCGGTCGTTTTCCAACCGATGTAGGGGGCGCAAAGCGCGCCAGTCCCGGCGGTTTTCAAAAAGGAACGGCGGGATTTCGTGTTCTTCGGATTGATCATGCCGGAACCTACAGGAGAGCAGGAAGTTCCGTCAATGGCGCGAAAGTCGCGGCCCTTCTGGATCAATCGGCCCGATTCCGCTACAGTCCGGCACGAATCATGACTCTTCGATCGTCCATTCTGCATTTCTCCATTTCGCTTCTCTTGTTATCAATCGGGACAGGGTTGGCAACCGGTCAGGAGAAACTTCCGAATATCGGGCCAGCTTTATAATCTGAAGAACGATCCCGGTGAAACGAACAATCTGGTCGAAAAGCATTCCGACATCGCCAAAAATCTAAAGGCGAAGCTGGATGAGATCGTGAAATCGGGCCGGAGCGCTCCAGCCCGTTAGCCCGATTTTCCAGGCTATCCGGAGATCGGGATTTGCAGTCGGGTCCGAATTTCATCCGGAGTCCAGCCAGCCTCCCGCAAACTCTGCAGCGTTTCCGATTCATCACGCTTGGCGAGGCGTTTGCCGTCGGTATCGGTGATCAACTCGTGGTGAAAATATTTTGGCTCGGGAAAATCGAGGAGTTCCTGCAAAACGCGGTGGAGGTGGGTCGATTCCAGCAAATCTTCGCCGCGTGTGATGTGTGTCACGCCCTGCCACACATCATCGCAAACCACCGCGAGGTGGTAGCTCGTGCCGATGTCTTTCCGGGCCAATACCGCGTCGCCGAGCAATTCCGGTTTTGCCCGTACCTCGCCGAATCGCTTATCCTTCCAGGTCAGCTCGCCCGTTTCCGCGAGCGCTTTTTCCAAATCGATCCGGAGGGCAAATTCGTCTCCGCGCTCGATTCGCGTAGCCTGTTCGTCCGCTGAGAGATCACGGCAAATGCCCGGGTAAATTGGCCCTTCGCTGCCGTGCGGCGCGCCGCCGGCCCGCGCGATTTCGGCCAGAATTTCTTTTCGGGTGCAAAAACACGGATACAGAAGACCGCGCTCCCGAAGCTGATCTGCAACTCCCTGATATTCCTCCAGATGCTCGCTTTGACGGCGAACCGGCGTTTCCCATTTCAGCCCGAGCCATTCCAGATCTTCGAGCAGTTTTTCTTCGAACTCCGGTCGGCAGCGCGTGAAATCAATGTCCTCAATTCGCAGCAGGAACCGTTTGCCCGATTCCTCTGACTTTTGAAACTCATCCCACGCCGTCAAGGCTGAAAACGCATGCCCGAGATGCAGCAGGCCGGTCGGGCTGGGCGCGAAGCGGGTGATCATTTCGGCACGACTTCAAACCCATCCGGCCCGTCATTGATGACCCATCCGGCGTCGGAAACTTGATCTCGCAACGCATCCGCTGTCCCCCAATCCTTGTCCTGTTTGGCCTGCCAGCGCTGTTCAGCCAGGGCCTGAATTTCGGCCGGGACATCGGCGGACCCCTCCTCCAAATCGGGGAGTCGAAGACCGAGGGCTTCAATGACCTGGCGAAATCCGAGCCATTCGATTTCGGCCTCTTCGGTCGAAAGCTCATCGGGATTCACCGATTTCATCGCCGAAAAAAGCTGGCCGAGGGCGTCGGGAGTATTGAGATCGTTTTCCAGTGCGGCGAAGGCTTTTCCGAACGAACCCTGTTCGTTCGCGCGGACGAAACGATCCAACCCTGTTGGTTTATCGAACGTACCCTGTTGACTCGAAATCAGGGCCTGCTCGAATTTTGCGAGTTTTTCGAGGGCCTGTTTCGCACCGGACAAAGAGGGAAAGATTTCGTCGCCGCTTTTGTCGCGGGCGACAAAATTCAGGGGCTGCCGGTAGTGAGCGGAAATGAGGCTGTATCGGATTTCGGCACCGGTGAAGCCGGCTTTGTCGAGATCGTCGATGGTGTAAAAATTCTGCTTCGACTTCGACATTTTCCCACCGTCGACCAGGAGGTGGGTGAGGTGAAACCAGTGATCGGCCATTGTGTGGCCGGTGCAGGCTTCGGACTGGGCGATTTCGTTTTCGTGATGAGGGAAAA
>JABDJT010000567.1 GCA_013003335.1 Verrucomicrobiales bacterium
CCAGCGAATCGCGATCCAGTTTCCGCAACACATCGAGTTTGTTGGTCTGCAATTTCGGATTCGCCTCAGTCGGTTTCACGTTCGCGATCGGCTGCTCTTTCGGCAGAAAAATCGAACCCTGATACGCCGCCGGCAAAAACCCGGAACCGAAACAGTCGAGTCCGCCGGGAGGGATCAGGCCGCCGTTCAGCACGACGAATCCGGGCAGATCCTGGTTTTCCGTGCCCAAACCGTAGCCAAACCACGCGCCCATGCTCGGACGGCCCTGGAATCCGCTGCCGGTGTGAAGAAAATAATTCGCCGAAGTGTGTTCGGAAAATTTTGAGGTCATCGATTTCACAACCGCCAGCTCATCGACCACTTCCCTTTCCGCGATGTAAGGAAACAGCTCCGAAACCCACGTCCCGCTGTCGCCGCGCTGTTTGAATTCCCACTGATTTTTCAGCACCTTGCCGATGTTATCGAACTGCGTCGGCGCAAGATTCCCAATCGCCGTGCGCGGGTCTTGTCCGTCGTATTTTTCCAGAACCGGCTTGTAATCAAAAGTGTCGACCTGCGACGGCCCGCCGTCCATGTAGAGAAAAATCACGTTTTTCGCCCGGGCCGGAAAATGCCCGGGGCGCGGCGCGAGCGGATTTCGAGTAGCCGAAGGTCGCCCCGTCGAGTTCAGCGAATTCGCCTGAGCCGAGAGCGCCGTCAGCGCGACTCCGCCAAATCCCATCGAGCATTTGCGCAGCATTTCGCGACGCGACGTGGGACGTGATGTGAAATTATTACAGTGCATGACTTCTCCTACGCTTCAGTTTTCTTCTTCCCTTTCCCTCTGTTTTTCCCTTTCGGATTTTTCTTTTCGTCCGCTTTTTTCTTATTCCGACCACCTTGTCGCGTGTGAGCCAGCGCCTCTGTCTCCGCGCCCTTGTCGCCCTGCGATTTCATCCAGGCATCGAGCTCAGCGCTGAGTTCTTTTTTCAAATCGGCCAGATTCGGATCATCGATCAGGTTGTTCAGGCAATGCGGATCGTTCTCCACATCATACAATTCCTCGGCGGGGCGGAACGAGTATTTTTTCGTCATCGCGACAGCCTGTTCATCGCCGCCTTCCGCTTTCTCGATCCACGATTCCCAAAAGCTCACCTTGTCGCCGCCTTTTCTCGTGATGGCATTCGTGAATTTCACATCCGAATTCAAATTCCGGATGTAGCGGTGCGTTTTTGTCGCGCAGGATCGGATCCCGAAATTCTCCGAGCCGTTGATGATCCCTTTCGTCGTGTGAAGTCCGAAGGTGTATTTTTTGTGCTCGTCGGCTTCGCCGGTCAAAACGGAAAGAAACGATTTTCCGTCCATGATTTCGGGAACAGGCGCACCGGCCGCCGCAAGAAAAGTCGGAGCGATATCGGTATATTCAACGAGCGCGTCTGTTTTAGATCCCGGCTCCACCTTCCCCGGCCAGCGAACGATCATTCCCGAAGCGAGCCCCATTTCAAAGCAGGTCCATTTCGCAAACGGAAAACCTGATCCCTGTTCCGACACGACCATCACGAGCGTGTTGTCGGCGACGCCTTCGGCTTCCAGCAAATCGAGCAGCGCGCCGCATTGCGCATCGTAGTAGGTGATTTCCGCAAGGTAATTGGAATAGGCCATTCGCGTTTCCGGAGTGTCCACCCACGTCGGCGGCAACTTGAGCGACTCCGGCGGATAAGCCGACGGATCGCCTTTGTCATACGGCGAATGCGGCTCGTTCGAGCAGGCCATAATCGAAAACGGGGTCCCTGCTTTCTTTGATTCCTGAATCAGTTTCTTCAATCCCGGATACGGATTTTCCTTCGCCGGATCAGCGGATTTGAATTCGTTCGAGTATTCAAACGGAAACGACGACCGCGGGTTGATGTGTGTTTTCCCCGAAAGCGCCGTGCGATAACCCGCATCCTGCAGGTAATGCGCGATCGATTTTGTGCCTTCGTAAACCCGCGTGTGGTTCGGCCACGCTCCTGATTTCACCGGATAAATCCCCGTGTAAATGTTGTGCCGTGTCGGCGAGCACATCGGGGCAGTTTGAAAGCAGCGCGAAAACTGCATCCCTTCTTTCGCCAGCTGATTCGTATGCGGCGTCTTCGCCTGCCCCCCGTAGACCTCCATGTCGAGGTAGGTGCAGTCGTCTGCGATGATGAAAACGAGGTTGGGTTTTTCAGCGGCCGTCACCAATCCAGCGGTCAACAGGGCCAGGAAGACAATTAAGAGTCGGAGAATCATTCGTAAAAGATTGGGGGTTGGGAGATTTCCTGAAGTCCCACATTCGATCACGAACCAACAGGGTCTGTTCATCGAACCAACCCTGTTCGTTCATTTTTCGGGTTCAGTTCAAATAAACAAAATCCTTTGTATTAAAAATCACGTGTCCTAAATCGGCCCAAACATTTTCGTCTAATCTTCCGCCATTTTCTGCGGCTTGTTGTGTCAAAAAGCCCTCAAGCGCAGTGAGCTCTTCATCCGTCGGGGGTTTGCCGAGGGCGGTTTCGAACATGACTGAAATCCTCGCTTTCGTATCGGATTCTCCCGATGAATTTTTTGCCCAGATTTTGGACTGATCAATTACAAACGGGTCATTCATCAGGGCGAGGGCCTGCGCGGGGACATTGGAAACGGAACGGCGGCCTTTCGGGCCGAAGGGGCCGGGCATATCGAAGGTCAGCATCATGGGACTGAGGAAATTTCGATAGATCGCGCCGTAAATGCTGCGGCGGCCGGCTCCGTCGAGCGGACCGCTTCCGCGACCGCCGCGGCCGGTCATGAACTGGGTCCGGTGAGTGGGGATGCTCGGGCCAAACAGTTTCGGGTCGAGCCGGCCGGAAATGGCGAGAATGGAATCGCGGATCGACTCGGAGGGGAGCCGCCGAACGGGCATCCGATGAAGTAAAATGTTCTCCGGATCGGTCACTGCAATTTTTTCAGAATCGAGATCGGGATCCGGCTGGCTGGTCTGGCGATAGGTTTGTGACAGCACGATTTTCCGGATCGTGTGTTTCATCGACCAGCCGTTTTTCACGTGATCGGTCGCCAGAAAATCGAGCAGCTCCGGGTGGCTCGGCTCCTGACCCATCGGGCCGAAATCGTCGACAGTCGGGACAATCCCGCGGCCGAACAAGTGATGCCAAAGCCGGTTCACCAGCACGCGGGAGGTCAGTGGATTTTTGAGGGTGGTGATTTCATTCGCGAGCGCGAGCCGATCGCCTTCTTCGCCACCGAGCGCGGTGATCATACGACGCGGGACCGGTTCGCCGAGTTTCCGGTGGCTGCCGCGGATATGAACAAAACTGCCTTCCGGCGTGCCCTCGGCCATGGCGAGGGCGTAGCGTTCGCCGGGCAAACCGTCGTTGATTTTCTTCGCCTCAGCAAAAACCGGATCGAGCGTGGAAATTTCGGCGAGACCGTTCGCAACCATCCAATTGAGAAACTGGGTATCGGTTTCGTTCGCAGTTCCCGCTTTCAGATTTGAAATCGAGGATTGCCATGCGGCGTTCAGATTTTGCGGAACAGTTCCCTCACCAGCCGTCGCCGCGATCAAAACGGCGGGCAAATCAGCTGGCGGCGGGCCGTCATCGCTGAACCAGATTTCGTCGATCTCGACGCTCGCTCCTCCCTTATCGACGAATTCGAGAAAGGCGTTGTGACCGATATACTTGTCCAGGTTTCCGGAAAACGTAAACCAGCGGAATTCGCCACCGGTTTCCACTTTCGGATGATAGGTTCCACGAAACAGCAGACCGTTAAACTTTTGCATGTGATAGTTGTCCATCACGACCCGGGCGAATAGATTTTGCGCGCGGGCACGGACGTGAATCTGTTTTGTCGTGATTTCGAAGGTCGGGGTGCGGAGCGTCCCCACCCGGTTTTGGCCAAGCACATTACTGGCCGCAGTTCCCGGTACAGAAATCGGATGTTTCCCGGAAAAGCTGACTCCTGCCTTCGCGCCAGTCGCGCGGAATCCGTGGCCGCTCGCCGACCAGCCTTCGGGGAGAGAGTCGCCCTCGAAATTTTCGAACAGCGTGGCCGATTTCTCGAAATTCTCGCGCGCCTCGGTATTTCGTTGGGCGAGCGATTTGATCCCGTTGGCAACGTCCGGTTTCGTCAGCCATTTCGCAAAAAATCCGCCGGGCTTTTTGTCGTTTTTCTCGGGCGAAACAAGCACCCGGCACCACGCTGCGAGCCGGTCCGTGTCGAGATTCGCTTTCTTCGCAGCGCCAGCGATTTCCCCGGCGTCTGGCATTGGAGGAGCATCGGCATCGCCCGCGGGGTGGTCGGCAAAAACAAATTTGTCTGCGTGGATATGCCCCCAGCCGCCGCGATTTTGATCGACGATTCGGATCTCCGCCTCTTTGCCAACAAAAGCCGCTACCGACCACGTCGCCGGTTTCAAATCATCGCTATTTTCGCCGCTTTTCGTCAGCACCATTTTGCCGTCCACCCAAAGCTCTGCCGCCGTATTTCGATGACTCCCGCCGGCGATCAGGAAATTGATGAATGGCTTCTCGATCGTGAATTTTTTGGAGATCAAATTCCCGCGGGCTTCGTCTTTGTCCGGGAACGAAGTCGCAAATCCTTTTCCAAAATCGCCGGTCACCGTTTGTCCACTGCGCTTGCTCTCTGTCACCGGTTTGTCGCCAAATGCTTCGCCTTCCACCTTCCATCCCTCGTAATTTCCGCCATCAAAATCCTCAAACACGATTCCCGCCCAAGGGTCGCCGGATTTTGGCTTCGCCAATTCCGCACGGATCAAATTCGCTGCGGCTGTCAGGTGGTCGCCCGGGTTCAGGTCCGGTGAAATTTTCGCCAACTCGGCATCCGCTTTCTTCCGCAATTCCAGAAGCTGTGCCGCCGTTTTTTCGCGGACGCGACCGGGATCCATCGGGTATTCCTGACGCGCGCTGCTTTCGATAAAAGCAGTCAACGCGTAGTAATCCGCCGTCGAAATCGCGTCGAATTTGTGGTCGTGACATCTGGCGCAGGCAACCGTCAGGCCGAGGAAGGTTTTCCCGAAGACATCGATTTGGTTGTCCATGATATCCGCTTCGTTTTGCCGGACATCCGTCGGCGCGTGGGTCGCTTCGTGAAAATACCAGAAGGCAGTCCCGAGAATGGATTCGTTGAATTCCTCGTTCGGATGGCGTCGCGGCTCGGGGATCAGATCACCCGCGACGTGTTCCGTCACAAATTCGTCATACGGTAAATCCGCGTTCAAGGCCCGAATCAGGTAGTCGCGATATTCGTGGGTATAATCGATCGGATAATCGAATTCGTGGCCGTAGCTTTCCGCGTAGCGCACCAAGTCCATCCAATGACGCGCCCACTTTTCGCCGAAATGTGGACTGGCGAGCAGGCGGTCGACCACCGTCTCTTCGGCCGTCGGCGATTCATCTTCGAGAAAAACTGCGATTTCCTCTCGGGTCGGCGGCAGGCCAATCAGGTCGAATGTCACCCGTCGCAACCAGGTTCGCTTGTCCGCTTCCGGGGCCGGTTTTAGACCGGCGGACTCGATTTTTGCGAGAATGAACCGGTCGATTTCATCACGCGGCCACTCCACGTTTTTCAAATTTGCAGGCGGGGCCGGATTTTGAATCGGCCGCCAGCACCAATGTTCCGCCCGTCGTTTTTCCAAATCAAATTCCTCGACCATCTCGCCGCCGTCCCGCGTCGGGACTGGCTCTTCCGGCCAGGCCGCGCCGTTCGCGATCCATTTTTTAAAATCCGCGATGACCGAATCGCTCAGCTTCCCTTTCGGCGGCATTTGCATGTCCGGCGTTTGGTAGGTAACCACCTCGTAGAGAAGCGAATCCTCCGGCTTGCCCGGCACGATTGATGGCCCTGTATCGCCACCGGTCAAAATATGTTCCCGGTGGTCGAGTTGCAAATTTGCCTTCAGCTTTTCCGCCTTCGCGCTGTGGCATTCGTAACAACGCTCCGCCAGCACCGGCCGGATTTTCTTTTCAAAAAAATCAAGCTGGTCGGGGGAAAATTCAGCGCCGAATCCAATCGCCGGGATGCAGCAAAGCAGGAGAAAGCAGGCTCGAAAAGTTGATGCCATAGGTGAAGAATACGCCGGACATTGGACGATTCAAGACGCTGCCCCGACAGGATTGAGGGATGAATTATTCTCAATCGAATCAACAGAGTTGGTTCGTCAAACAGACCCTGTTGATTCGTTTTGAGCGTCTTTCTTGAGCAAGCGGATCAGCTCCCGCATGGACGGTGTAATTGCTTTTGCGCGGCGGCGGATGACTCCGAGAGGACGCCAAATGTCACGGCCTTCGAGATTGACCTGGCAGATTTTTCCGGCTTCCACCTCGTTTTTTACGGCTTCAGAAGGGACGATGGAAATCGCGTTTTCGATTTCCACCCCGCGTTTCACGGTCTCAATGTTGTCGAACTCGACGACTTCTTTCACCTTGATTCCGGCACGCTCGAACATTTTATCGATGGCTTTGCGGGTCGGTAAATCCGGCTCAAAGGAGATGAATCGCTGTCCGTCGATCGCCGACAAGGGCGCTTTTTTCTTTTTGGCGAAGGGATGTCCGGGTGGGCAGATCACGACGAGCCGGTCGCGCCAGACTGGCTCGACTTCGATGCCCTTCCGGTTTTGCGGATATGCCACGAGACCCAGATCGGCCCGGGACTCGAGGACATCGGCGTAGACCTCGTTTGCCCGCCGGTAATGTACCTGGAGGTCGACTTCGGGATAGTCCGCCCGAAACTGATCGAGATACGGTGGCAGTTCGTGAAACCCGATGCTGTAGACGGTCGAGACGTTCAAGGTGCCGGCCACGATATTTTTCATTTCCTCAAGCTGGCGGTCGATCCCATACCAGGCGTCCAGAATTACTCGAGCAGCTTTGAGAAATACTTCGCCTTCCGGAGTCACGGCAAAATTGCGGCGTCCGCGTTCGACCAGGACCACGTCGTAGCGGTTTTCGAGGGTCCGAATCTGCTGGCTGACGGCGCTCTGGGTCACCCCGTTTCGTTCGGCCGCCTCGGAAAAACTGGCGGTTTCAACGAGGTCACAGAAAATCTGGAATGTTTCGACGTGCATCTGGAATCCGCCCAGAATAAGCAGGGCTAATCGAGGATGCAAACGGTGCTGACACGGTTTATTCCCCTTTCGGAGCGGGTGATTCGATTTCTTCAATCCAGCCCGGTTTGGCCGGAGGAGCACCGGTCTCCTCCAATTGTTCAGTTTCCACTTGTTCCACGGCTTCGCCAAACATGGCCGTGGTGATAATCGGAGCGATGAAAACGAAGACGGGAACGATCAGCAAGCTGGCTACGAGAATCAGCACGCCCTGGGTCGTTCCGCCTTTGTTGATCGCCGTAATGGCAAGTATGACCGAGATGATGATGGTAACCGGGGCGACGAGCCACATTGCGCAGCCGAGGATCGGGATGATGGAGAATACGCAAGTCCCGAAAAGGAGAATCCATGCCCATGCGACGGCAGACGCATATCCCTGGGCAGGAT
>JABDJT010000571.1 GCA_013003335.1 Verrucomicrobiales bacterium
GCGAGTATGACGTCTCGCTCGATTTTGCAGTGGCGGTCACGCCTGAGGCGGAATGGAAATCGTTCAATTTCACCGTCGCCTCCGGTGCAGTCGCGCCGATGACACTGGGCGGGATCGAGGAGGACGCGGAATTCCGCCACGGGACCTCGGTGGTTCCGCAGTTCAGCGGTGGTGAATGGAAAGGCTTCGTTCCGGCGACCGGACATGCCACAGTTTCATGGAAGAGCGCGCGCAAAGTCGGGGAAGGAAAACTGTTTTTCAGCACAACGGCGAAGATCGAAACAACCGTCGGGGCCGGCTTGATGCGGCAGAATCACCAGATCGATTACAAGGTGCTGCAAGGTGAACTGGAGGAATTAACGATCGATCTGGCAGGTCCGGGCGAGGTTTTGGAAGTCACCGGGAAACACATTGTCGGCTGGGAAATCGCGGGGGAGGGCGACGAGCGGACACTGACGGTGAAATTGAGCCAGGCAATTACCGAAGCCGGGCAAGTGCTAGTGCGAACACAAACCCCACTCGATGCGTTTCCCGTTCGCGTGCAGGGACTGCGGCTGACACCGTCCGGAGCGGTGCGGCATTCCGGATACATCCGGCTTTCCAACCAGGGCAGTGTACGGCTGGAACCGGCCGGCTTGGAGGGGTTGACCCAACTGGCTCCCGATCAATTCCCCGGCGAACCCATCAGTGCCCGACAGGTTTTCGTCTACCGGTTTCCATCCGCGGAATACGATTTCGAAGTCGCAGCGGACCGCATTCAACCGGAGGTGAATGTCTTTGAACTGACGACCTACCACCTCACCGAGACCGACCGGATGATCAGTGCTCGAATCGAGATCGATGTGCGCGAGGCGCCGATTCGGGAGTGGGAACTTCGTTTTCCGGAAGATTATTCGGTCGTTTCCGTGACCGGCGGCATTGTGGCGGATTACGTGGTCGGCACGGAATCGCAGGACGGCACAACATTGCTGAAAGTGATTTTCACGCAGGACGTCACGGGTCGGCAATTGATCAATTTGCAGTTTGAGAAAAACGAAACGGCTGTGGCCGGCGACTGGGAACTTCCGCCGTTGGAATACCCGGACGCGAAATCCGTGCGGGGTGACATTGGCGTGGTCGGCGCCCCCGGATTCCGGGTCGGCGTGAGTGCGACTGATTTGCTGGTCGAAAAACCGCTGGCAACATTTCCAAACCCGGTGCCGAATTTGCAGCAGGCGTTCCGGATTCGCGAGCCAGGTTGGTCGGCGACCATGGCCGTTGAGTTGCTCGAAAAAAGTATCCAAGCCGATGCGTTTCACCTCTACTCCCTGAGCGAGGGCACCGCCTACGGCAGCGTGCTGCTCAATTATTTTGTGACCGGCGCCCCGGTCTCGGAATGGCAATTCACTGTTCCGGACGAAATCGAAAACGTAAACGTGATCGGGATGAACGTCGCCCCGTTTCGCCGTGCGGACGGGACGCTAACCGTTCCGCTCCACCAGCCGGTAATCGGGCCATACACGCTGTTGATCACGTTCGAGGAAAAAGTCGCAACCCCGGAAGGTGCGCTGACGGTCGGGCGGGTGACTCCGCTCGATGTGCAGGGCGAACGTGGATTCCTGCAGGTCGTCAGTCCGCAACAGGTCCAGGCAGAGGCGACCGATGTTTCGGAGGGTTTGCTTCAACTCGATGCGCTGGAACTTCCTGCGGAATTTCGCCTGCTCAGCTCCGCGCCGAGTCTTGGCACATGGCAATACACCGAGCGGCCCTTTTTGCTGAATATGGACGTGAGCTGGTTTGAACCGGGCACGACGGTCGCACAGGTTGTCGAATATTCTCAGGCGCTGAGCCGGGTTTCACCGGACGGCGAATTGGTCACCGAATTGCTCTACTACGTGAAATCGCGCAACCAGCGCGCCCTCAAACTCGAACTGCCGGAGGATGCACGGCTCTGGTCGGTTTCTGTCGGCGGGCAATCAGCCACGGCCCGTCAAACCGCCGACGCAACGTTGATTCCCCTGCCCGGCGGGATTGACCCGAACATTCCGGTGCGCGTGCATTTGCGGCTTGGACGGCCTGCAGTGGACGGGACAAATCCGGATTTGAAATTGCCGGTTGTGGCAGCCCCGATTTTGAAAACCGATTGGAAAATCGGGTCCGATTCCAAGCATCTTCTCGTGCCGACCGGGGGAACGGTCAGCCCCCCGCAGCCGGTGTTGCGACCGACCGGATTTTCGTGGGTGGCAAACTTTGGACTCGATTCCCTCGCAGTCATCGCCGTGCTCGTACTGATCGGGACCTGGATGAGTGCCCGGCAAAACGCCTGGCTCCGACTCATTGGTATCGTTGTGTTGATTGCCGCCACGATCATTTCCTTCAACACGGTGAATCACGCGAATCGCTATCTCGGTCCGCCATCGCCGCTGGAAGTCAGCATTCCCGCCCTCGCATCGGGGGAATCGGTCGAGTTAGGCGTAAAAACCGTGCCGGTCTGGCAGGCTAACTTGAGCTGGTTCGGAATCGCGATCCTGGTGGCTGGCATTGCCCTGACTGCCCTTGGAATTTTTGGGAAAGGTGGGCGAAACTGGAAGTACGTCACTGTCGGTGGCGCTCTGGCTGCCCTTGGTATTTTGATTCAGCGCGACAGCGCGAATTGGTTTTTTGCCGTGCTCGGTGTCATCATTATCCTGTTGCTACTGCTCCCGGCTGTGTGGCGGGGATTGAAAGACTTGAATAACGGTTGGGATGAAATGGCCAAAAGACGGGCCTCGAGGAAGAAAGCAGCGGAAGCAGCGGCGGCGGCTTCTGCGGGGACAGGTGAAAATCCGAAACCCGGTCCCGGCGGAACAGCAACGGCTTCGATCCTGATCGGTGGCCTCCTTGCCTTCTGTACCACGGGTGCCCCGGTTCATGCGCAAGGCATCATCCCCGAGGGATTTTCCGCGGCCGATGCCATCGAGCAGAACTGGGAAATCTCAGATGAATCCAAACTGCTGACCGCCAAAGGAACCCTGAAAATTTCAGGGGTGCCGGGCGAGCGATTCCTTCTTCTCATCGCACCAGCAATTCTCACCGAATTCGAAGGCGAAGGCCTGCGGCTCACGAAACAGGATGTACCTGGTTGCGGTTTGTCGTACATCGTCAGTATCCCCGCGCCGGATGGCGCCGAGCCGGTGCCGGACCCCGCTAATCTTGATCCATTCGCGGAAGTCACCAACCCGCCTGCCACGTCGGAACCGGAAAAACAGGATTTCACTGCCACGTTTGAATACCAGGCCGATATGAAAAATCCAGCGGGTGGCATTGCTCTGCCGACCGGCCCGGCCGCCGTCCAAAAAATCGATGCCACTTATGACAAGGCCGGCTGGGAATTTTCTGCATCGACTGCCGTGAAGACTGAACAGGGCGTTGCTGGCGGAGCTTCCAGCTCGGCGAAAATCCTGCTCGCCCCTCATCAGCGCGCCAACATCGTGCTGAAACCACGAGCTCGTGATGTCACGATGGAAAACACGCAATTTTACGTCGAGGCGGCCAATCTTTACCTGCCCGGACCGGGCGTGATTGACGGGAAACACCGCCTCCACATCCGACCATCGCAGGGGCAGATCAGCGAACTGTCCGTCCAGGTTCCCGACGGCCTGACCGTTTCCGAGGTCGCCGGTCCGATTGGGGCCTGGCAGTTCGATGCGGAAACGCGACTCCTCAAACTCACGGTCGAACCGGCGCAGTCAGCGGTTTTCAGTCTGGATATCAATACCCAGCGCAGCCTCGATCCGCTGCCGACCGATGCCAGTCTGGCGCCACTCATGGTCGACGGACCTGACGGACAGGTGGGCCTTGTTGCCCTCGCTTTCGGCTCCGATGCCCAGCCGGAAACCGTCGAGTCACAGACCATGTCGGTCGTGAATCTCGGCGATTTCGATGCAAGCCTGGTGCCGAACGAACAGACCGTATTACACCGCGTGTTCCGGTATGGAACTGATGGCGGGGATCTCGATGTGCGCGTCGCACCTGTCGCGCCGGAAGTCCGTGTCACTGCAAACACCGTCATTTCCCTCGGCGACGAACGCGTCGTTCTCGGAATCAATTTCACAACCGAAATCACGCGGGCCGGGCTATTCCAACTCAGTTTCCCCCTCCCCGAAGGGCTCGAAGTCGATTCTCTTTCGGGAGACGCGCTGCATCACTGGGCCGAACTGACGGAAGATGGTCAGCGCCAGATCATTCTTCACCTCAAGAGCAAAACCACCGGCACCCACAACTTCGCTCTCAGCCTGACAGGACAGGCCCCGGATGGGACCGAAGACTGGGAAGTCCCCCGCTTCGAAATCAACGAAGCCACGCGCCAAACCGGAGATCTTGTCATTCAGCCTGACGCCGGTCTGCAACTGGAAGCAATCTCCCGCCAAAATGCCTCCGAAGTGGATCCGAGAGCCCTCGGTGGGAACAACCGTGGCGCCCTCGCCTTTCGCTTGAATCGAAAAGATTGGACGCTCACGCTCGGTATCGAAAAACTCGATCCGTGGGTTACCGGCCAGGTCCTCCACGAAGTTACCCTGCGGGAAGGCCAGACCCGCACGGCGATTATCGGAAACTTCCGAGTCCAGAACGCTTCCATCCGGTCCCTGCAAGTTCAGCTTCCCGTTTCCGAAGAGGACGAAATCAAAACGCTTCGCGCCTCTGGAAAATCAGTCGCTGACCTTGTCCGGACAGCCGCGGATTCGGACACCTGGGAAATCCAGTTCAAACGCCGCGTCATTGGTGACGTCCAGTTTCGAATCGAATACGAGCGCCGGGGCGAGCGAGCGGACAACATCGAAGCCCTGACTCCCGCTGTATTTCCCGGCGTCCGACCGACTTATCACTTCGGCGTCCGCGCCGGTGGCCGGTTGGAAATTGAAGCAGCGGAACTGCCGGCCGGCTGGCAAGCCACCGATTGGACCACGATTTCCCAGAAACTGCGCGAGGCCGGAAATCGCACGGCTCCCATGCTGACCCTGCGTGTAGTCGCGCCGGAAAATTCGCTCAACCTCAAAGTTCAGCGGCATTCGCTCGCCGATGCGTTGAAACTCGGAGTCGACCAGGGAATCTTCGTTTCCATCCTCTCCCCGCTCGGTGACCAACTCACCGCCGTGGAACTGCGCATGAACGTTATCCAGCGCAGCAGCCTGACTGTCGGACTTCCCCCCGGTGGTGACTTGTTCAGCATTTTTGTGAACGGCGAAAGTGTCCGCACCGTCCGGCAGGGCGACGACTGGCAATTCAACATTCTCCCGGGCGCCGACGACCGCACCGCCAACGTGCAGTTCGTCTATTCCGTCCCGGGGAGCCGGTTGAAAAGCATGGACATCGTCAGTCCGCAATTGAACGTCCCACTGGAGAACATTCGCTGGCAGGTTGTGGCCCCACGTGGTTACGAACTCACCAGCGAAGACGGAAATCTGCAGCTCATCAAACACGACATCCGGCCACTCAGCCCGTTCGGCCACGACCAGTACGTAAACGAAGTTCAGGGCCGGCGCGCCGCGAAAGAAAAACAGGCCAGCCAATTGCTCGACTACGCAAACCAGCTTCTCCAGGCGGGCGAACAGGGCAAAGCCCGCTGGGCGCTCAATTCCGTCGCCAACCAGTACGCGCTTGATGCTGCGTCAAACGAAGACGCCCGCGTCCAGCTAGAGAATCTGCAAACCCAGCAGGCCATGGTCGGGGTGAACACCCGGCGACAGCGGCTCTACCTCGATCACAGCAGCGTCGGCGAAGGAGCCGTCCCGCAAAATGATCAACTGAAACAAGGCGCCGCCGCCAATCCGGTTTTGCAGGAAGGTGAATTGAATTTCAGGCCCCAGGAACTCAGTCAGCTCCTGCAGGGCAACACCAGCGATGACAACGCCGTCCTGCAGAAAATCGCGGCCCAGCTGGTTCGCCACCAGCGCAGCACCGAGCCAGCGCCGCAGGCGATCAACCTCACCCTGCCGCGCGAGGGAACCGTTTACAATTTCGTCCGGCCCGTTCAGGTCGCTGAAAATGCGCCGCTTCAGCTCGAATTGAAATTTTCCAGGGAAAGCCGCGTGGAATGGTGGCGCGCCGTTCTCGGAATGCTGCTCCTCGCCCTTCTCATCGGCGGAACCTGGTTTCTCCGCAGCCGGAAGGCGACGCCGTAAATTTTGCGAAAAATCAAACCTGCGGTGTCACCGATCCAACAGGGTCTGTTCGCCAAACCAACCCTGTTGGTTCGTTTCGGCTCGATTTTGGACCGTGCCGGATTACGGTGAATCCATGATCGAAGTTCCCGATACGATCACCTGCATCGACTGCGGACAAAAAGCCCACCGCCTGACATATCCACCTTCCGAAGAGGACGGTGGTTGGCAGCCGGGTGACATCGTGGCCTATCGCTGCCGCGGCTGCAACGACCGCTGGGATCTCGTAGTTGAGGACCCGGCCGATTCTGCCCAGCCTCCTTCCGCATCCGATTTCAGGTAACCGGTTTCTGTTTCCGGCGCGTTTTCGGTTTCACGCCAAAAAAATCTTTGAAGACGCGCTTGAAAACGGCGCGCTTGAATTTCGGGACCCAGATTAATTCAAACTCCTTCGGGTCGATCCACTGCACAGTCGCAAATTCCCGGACGTGCAGATCGAGCTTGATGTCGCTCTTTTTTCCCCAGTAGTCGCAAAGAAAGTAGGTCTGCTCCTGGCCGCACCAGAGACCTTTTTTCAAATGGCCCTTCGGGAACTTGTATCGGTAGCCGGTCCGGCAGGCGACGATATCGTACAGGTTTGGCGGAACGCCGACTTCCTCTTCGACTTCACGTTGCAACGCTCCGATCAGGTCTTCGCCCTTATCCACACCGCCCTGCGGAAACTGCCAGCACCCTTTGAAATCGTTTCGCTGGCCGATGAGGATTCTCCCGTTCTTCGGCTTACGGAAAATCGCGGCTACGTTGGGTCGGTAGGAGGCCATTTTGCGTTTCGGAAAAATCTGTGGGATGCTGTAGCGGTGAACCTTCCCGCACGCAACCGTCAATTTGGAAACACGAGGCTGATCGTCATTGGCGCCGTTTCCCTCGTCGCAATTCTGGCGATTTTTATTTCGGTTTACTGGTCGGATTCGCGGGTTTTGAAACGAAAACACGAAGCCTTCATCACGGCGATCGAAAAACGAAGCGCAAGCCGGCTGAAGCGGGTGCTCTCGGAGAATTACAGTGACCGCTGGGACTTCAACCGGGAAGACGCCGTGCTCGCCATGATGGATGCAGGCAGCACGTTTCTCGTCCTGGCAGTGGACGAAACGGATCCGGTTTTTTCGATCGACGGAAAACAGGCGACGGTCGAAGTCACTCTCCGGGTCAGCGGGAAACCACTCGGCTTCGCCGGTCAGGAAGTCATTCGGCACGCCAACCGGCTGAAAGTCCCGTGGAATTTCACCTGGAAAAAGGAAGGCGGGCCGGGCAGTTGGCGATTGATCCAGATGGAAAACGGCGACATTCCCGACAACCTCTATGGATACGAACCGGGCGACATCAAGCGGGCATTGCGCGGCGGGATCGAGTGACGCAAATCAACCCGGATACCAGATTTTCCGCGGATCATCGTCAGCGCGCTGATAATCAAAGGAGGAATCAATCAGCCGGGCGAGATCATATTCCGGCCTCCATCCGAGCAGTTGCCGCGCTTTGCAATTATCCAGCCAGGTGGAAAAGAATTCCGTTTTCACACCGACGGAATCGAGATCGCGAGTTTCGGCGAGGTAATCGGCTACGGCCTGGTAATTCACCGGCTCGGTCATGGAGATGTTGAACAATTGCTGACGCGCGGCCGGGTGATCGATTGCCTTTAGAATCGCAGAGACCAGGTCATCAACCTGAACAAAATTCCGCGTAATCGGATTTCCATCCGCGTCCTTCATCACCGGCACCGTTCCGGCTGCAGCATATTTTTCAGCCAGCTCTGAATCGACCAGTTCACACCAGCGCGGGCCGCCAAAGACATCTTCCCCCCAGGACAGCGAGTGCCTGAAGTCATCCTTTTCCATGATCCACGGGGCACGCAGGCAGCAGCCATTCAAATCGTATTGATGGTAATACTGCTCCAGCATCACTTCTTCCAACACCTTGGACAACGCGTAACAACCCGGATAGGCCTTGTGGGGTAATTCTTCCGTGATGGGCCGGTCGTACTCATAGAAAAAATGGCCAACACAGGCATCACCGCCCACCAGCAGAAATTGAGAAAAAGTGTCGCTCTCCCTCGCCTCCTCCAGCAACCAGAACATTCCCTTAACGGCCACATCCATCACTGCCTCCGGTGTTTCTTTACAGGTCGCAAGGTGCAGCACGTGAGTCACCCCTTCCATCGCGGAGGCAACCGAATCGCGGTCCGAAATCGAGCCTTTCACGACTTCGAGTCGATCCTGCGGTCCGAGCATCCGGTTGTGGCACAACGCCCGAACGGTGGCGTTCTGAAAATCCGGGGCGGCCAGAAATTCGCGAAGGAAAGTCTGCCCAACCTTTCCTGAAGCACCGGTGACGAGAATTTTCATACACGAAATCTGGAATCGAATCAGCCACCCTGCACCGGCGGCATCAAGGCGATTTCGCAGCCATCGCTGAGCGGAGTTTCGCGGTCCGCATATTCACAGTCGACCGAGAGGAGAAGTTTCGACTCCCACTCCCGCAGGTCGGGAAATCTCTGGAAAACCTGTTCCAGCAAATTACCCAAATCTGCCACATCCGATTGCAGATTCACCTCGATTTCAGTCTCCCCGGTTACGTCCTGCAGCAGTGAAAAAAACAACACCCGTACCGTCATTTTTCGTAGAACTCCGGTTTTAAAACTCCGATCTCCGGCAGATTGCGATACTCGCCGTTGTAATCCAGCCCGTAGCCGACCACGAATTCGTCCCCCACTTCGAACCCGACGTAATCCGCCTCAATCTCGACAGCGCGCTCGCATTGCTTGGAAAGAAATACGCAGGTTTGAATGGAAAGCGGTTGGCATTCGCCCTCAAACCGTGACTGGATCGCAAACAGCGTGCGCCCCGAATCGAGGATATCATCCAGGATCAATACGTGTCGGCCATTCAGGTCCGGCATCCCGTTTTGATGAAATTTCACTGTGCCGGAACTCGACGTCCCCTCATAACTCGACACGCTGATCGACTCGATTTTCAACGGAAGATGAATTTCACGGATCAGGTCGGCCATGAACAGGGCTCCGCCCTGCAAGATCGTTACCACGCTGAGCGGACGCTTGTCTTTGTAATCCTTCGTGATAGCTGCACCCAGATCCGCGATGCATTTTCGGATTTCAGTTTCACCGAAAAGAATGCGCTCGAGGTGATTTCGCGGACCGGACATGGGCCGACAGGATTAGCTCTGCCCGCCCGAAAATCCAATCGTTTTCTCACCGGCAGATCCCTTCCTGGATGGCTTCCTCGATAAATTTCTTGTGAGCCTGGACCCGATCCCATAGGGAGAATTCGCTGGGCGTTTCGAAAGTCAGCGTGTAACGGGCCATTTTCAAAAAGAGGAAAATCGCCTCGGGATAGCCGCCATTGAGATGCGTTTCGACGCGCTCGCGGATCCCGTCCTCGAATCCGAGCAACACCGCGTTTTCAAAATCACTGCCGTCAATTTCGTCACGGGGATCGCGGGGAATGATGGTCGAGACCCGTTCAAGAACGGCATCGCCGAATGTCTCCCCTTCCCGGCTCAACTCGTACAAGTAGATACCCTGTGCGTCGTAGTCCTCGTGCAAATGGAGTGCAAGCCGGATCTTGCGATCTTTCATAAACCAGTGCCACGCGGCCAGCACGGGAATCGATTTGTCCTGGAACAACCGGTTGAGATCCCGGTTCTCAGAATCGTGCCGGGTGTTTCCGATGAGTCCGGAGGGATTGAAGCACGGAAAAATGACCGCGCCGTTTTCGCGCAAAAAATCGATATTGGCAGACGCCCACTCGATCAGCCCCCACACGCCGGCAGGCTCGTCGCCATGGACGCCGGCGCAGAGATAAGTGCCCGTCTCGGCATCGACCCGTTTTTGCGTTTCATAAACGACGAATGGTTTCCCAACTTCGTCGTGGGCTAGGATGACCTCTTTCAAGCGAGCTGCCTCCGCAATTTCACGCCAACGGTCAAGAACCGCGTCGTAATCGTGCGCGGAATGCCGGGAGAGAAATTCCTGTTCGGGCGTCATCTTCGAGGAACGAACCGGGATGGCCTGCCAATGACCCGGATTCGGTGGAATGTGCTGCATCGTCGCCATGATGTCCATTGGACGGACAGCAAAGCCGCTTCATACGCGAAAAACGCAATTTCGCCTCAAATCGACATCGCGGAAAATCCTCCGTCGACAATCATTTCTGCTCCCGTGATGAACGAGCCGGCATTTTCTGCGGCCAGCAGAATTGTAGCTCCAATCAATTCGTGCGCTTCACCGAACCGGTTCGCCGGTGTATGACCCATGATGGAGGCAACACGATCTTCGGTCAGGACTTTGCGGTTCTGCTCAGCGGGAAAAAAGCCCGGGACGAGCGTATTCACGCGAATTTTTTGCTCCGCCCACTCCCGGGCCAGGTTTTTCGAAAGATTGTGCACGGCGGCCTTGCTGGCGGAATACGTAAAAACACGACTCAATGGTCCGAGGCCGGAAATCGAGCCGAGATTGATAATCGATCCGCCGGACCCCTGTTCGAGCATCTGTTTTCCGAAAATCTGGCAGCTGCGCAGAATGGAGCCGAGATTGATGTCGATGATGCGGGCAAACTCCTCGTCCGGGATCTCCAACACGGGCGTTGGGGAGTTGATTCCGGCGCCATTCACCAGGATGTCGATTTTGCCGGAGCGATTCAGCACGGTGCCGAGCAAATCAGTGAGCGATTCTCGTGAGGCGACGTCAGCCGCTGCGAAATAGGCGGAACCTCCGGCCTCTTCAATACGGGCGACACGCTCGGCCCCTTTTTCCTCACTACGGCCGACCACGGCCACTTCGGCGCCAGCCCTGGCCAGCCCCTGGGCCATCTCGCCGCACAATACACCCGTCCCGCCAATCACGACGGCCGTCTTTCCGTCGAGAGAAAACAGATCGCTGAGAAATTTTTCGCTGCTCATGAACGATTGGTTACGTGTCAGCCCTGTTTGATGCAAGCCTCAAGTTCGATTCGGCGATGCGGGATCGAATTCGCTCACGAATCAACAGGGTGGGTTTGATGAACAGACCCTGTTGGTTCGGGAGCAGCCCTTTTAAGGCGGTGAATTTTTCAATAATCTTTATAATTTTCACTTTTTCTGCTACATTTGGGTGTCAATTAGCCTCAAATCCTGCGAAAACGCCGAAAACCTTGGAATTTCGAGCCTCAAATTTGAAAAAATTATAAAACTTCCATTTTTCCTTTGTTTTTATAATAATTATGGTTTATATTATTAATGAGGTCAGATGTCGGCTATCCAGCCGGTTGTCTCCCTCTTCTTCAAACCAAGCAAAAAACAACCGAAATAAGTACACCTGACTCATAATAAAATGAAAGTGAACAAAAAGAACCCGTTGGCGGCTGGATTCAGCCTTGTAGAAATGCTCGTTGTGATTGCCGTTATCGGCATTATCGCAGCGATCGCCGTGCCGAACATCGGCAAAATTAACGACTCCGCGAAGGACGCTCGTAAGCGCCGGAACGCTCAGAACATTGCTTCTGTGTTTGCTTCTGCGCAAGCAGCCGGCCTGGATTTCTCCACCGGTCTTACGACCGAATCGGACATCATCGGTGCAGTCATCGACGGTGGTACCGTTACTGAAGTTGGTCCGTTTAACGGAACTTTCTTCGGCGTGCCGAATGTCGACAAAACTGTTGCTGGAAGTGAAACCGACGGTGCTGCCAAGTACCTCTCGTGGGATGCCACGAACGGTCTCCTTCTTTACACCGGTAAGTAATCCCGGCGTCTGAAAGAAGATTTTGATTTCCGCCCGCTGGTTCGCGTTTCGCGGGCCGGCGGGCTGAATCAAATCAAATAACTGAACGAAAAAGAACCCGACCGAACCTTCCCAAAGATCGACGAGCCCAATCCAGCAGACTGACCCTCTCAACGATTTCGATTTTTATACCCGGACATTTTCAACTCCAATTTTTCAGAAATCAGGCATGAGAACTTCAACGATTGAAAACACTCCGAAACGGGCCGGCTTCACGATGGTGGAGCTCTTGATTGTGATCTCCGTGATCGGAATCATGTCCGCCCTGGTCATCTCCGCTTTCTCCAACGCCGCGCAGGATACCCGGCGCGTGATCGCCCGACAACAGCAGGCCGCCGTTCAAAATGCGGTAAATGCCTGGGTCACGCAAAAATCTGCAACGGATGGTCTGGCAGCCACGAAAACCGCCTACAACGCCGCCGGAATGACGAGCATGGGTCGGGTAAAACTCGCCGGAAGTTTCCTCGATGAGACCACCCTGGATCATTTTGATTCGCAAACGACGGACGACAACCAGGTCAAAAGCGCCGCTCTGAAAAAGACGGGGCAATATCTCCAACTGGGCGCGTGGGCCGACGGCAGCTATCCCAAGGTTGAGTTGAAATAACTCCAATCATTTTCCTCTGAACTCCAAAACTTCGTTTCCTACTATGAAAATCCAATTTGCAAACCGCCCCGCTGACCAATCCGGCTTTTCTCTTGTCGAAGTGCTTGCAGCTGTCGGAATCATCGGCATCATCGCCTTCCTCGCCATCCCGAATATCGTGGCGATCAAGGAGGAATCCGAGCGCAACCTTGCAATCTCAAAGGCGGAAGCGCTGAACATGGCAATCTCCTCCTATATCCAGGCCAATGGCCGTGATATCGCGGAGACGGACTACAAGTCGGCGACCAGTGAGAATCTGCGATACCGCAAACTGGCTCCCTACATGAGTTTTGCACCGACCAATTTCGACGACTACAAGCCGAATGGTTACGGACTCGATCTGCCGAATGACTTGGCGAACTTGACGAAGACGGTTCTCACAGATCCAGCCGGTGATCCGATCGACTATTAATTCTCATTCGACTCAACCGGAAAATTCCAATGAATCTTCAATCGCAATCCAATTCCAAGCGAGCCATCCGCGGGATGTCTCTCTCGGAATTGATGATCACGATCTCGATCCTGGGGATTCTCGCCGCAGTGGCAGTGAATGCGTATGGAGACATCTTCGGGAAGTCGAAAGATACGATTTCCCAGAATGTCGTGGCCACGCTGAACAAGGCGACCCGCGAATTCTCCTATTCGCAATGGGATTTGGAATACACGGCAACACCAACCTCCGCCAAGGACGAGATGTATGTGCTGCGGACTTTGCAGTGGAAAGATCCCGATAATTCTGAATTGAATCCAAAAGGGCCGTTTATGCGTCAGGACTGGAATCCAACCACATCAAGTGACACGAAAGATCACCGAATCGAGTGGACTGGTTCAGCCTGGAAACTGACGAAGCCCGGAACGGCCGGAACCGGCCTGAAAGTTGCTTTTGATGGCACAGACCTGGGAACTCCTCACGTGCACGCCACCGGATTCACCCCGGCTGGAGCCAAGTAATCGATTATTTTGTCTTTCGAGACGAGAAACACACGAAACAAACCCCAAATCCAACAAACCAAAAACAGACAGATTCCCCATACCGAGAAACGACACCGAGGCAACAATCCCGATTAGAAACCAAACTTTCGCCTCAAGATGTCTACCACAGTCCAATCTCCTCCCCAGAACCCGACCAATATCATTCCCGCCCCGGGGGTTACCGATGCCATTCCCGCTCCCGGAGTCGAGCCCGGTGGCAATCCGTCCGGCACCGGTATGGGTACTCAATTCGCCGATTCCTTCGCTTCCGGCCTGATGTCCCTCGAGGGCACCGCTGTGCAATTCGGCTTGCTTCCGGTGGAACTCCCCCGGGAAAACTGCTCAGTTGAAGCAGAAACAGTTCTTCGAAAACTGGGACGCTTCCCTCACAGCGACAATCCCTGGCTCCCTGTTTCGACCATCGGCCCGCTCCTGATTTTCGGTCACCACATGCCGAAAGCAGATGACATGTGGGGTTTTCCGCCCTGCTTCGCCGCCCGAATCGCAATTTCCCAGGAGCAATACGAAAATGTCCGCAAAGACCTCGTCTCGCGGCTCTCCACTTCGCCGCTTCCGAAAGAGGGTCAATTCGAAAATATCACCCCTCCCCAACTTGGACCGGGAGATCACGAGGACGCGTTTAAGTGGCTGCTTCAGAACTATCCATTCGATGCGAAGGAAAAGGAGCGTCTCGAAATGCTCTACAGTGAAGCGGTCGAAAAAGCCGGTTACCTCGATGTTGAAGGCTTCAACGGTCTGCAACCCAACCTGGGCGTCGCTCTCGATTACATCATCAAAGGCCCCAGCCAACTCGTGTTCAACCCGGAGGAAGCCGCCCGCCAGGAAACCTTCCCCGCTCCCCTTCTCGAAAAACACACCGTCTATCCGGTTTATATCGGTGAGCACAAGATCTACCTGCTCACTGCCAACGAGACGGATTTTGCATTCGAAGACGAGTGGCTTTCCCAGGGGAATGATCCCGTTGAATTCGTCCCTGTTCTCGCCGACAAGCGCCTCATCAAATCCGCGATTTCCCGGGCCGGGACAACGCTGAACGCCCAGGCCGGTGTCGAGATTGAAGAGGACACTCTTTCCCTCTCCAATAACGCCAACCTCGTCGAAATCGAGCCGGAAGACATGGCGGAAATCAATCCGCAGAACGTGAATCACACCCCCGAGGAAATGATTCACTGGGTTCTTTATACCGCCGTCACCAACCGCGCATCCGACCTTCACCTTGAGAAATTTTACAACGTTGTCCGATTCCGTGCCCGGATCGACGGCAAACTCCGCACCATTTACTCGGCTCCGGAGGAAATGATGCTGCGTTTTATCGCGCTCATCAAAAACTACTCAAACATGAGTCAATCCCGTCAGGAAGCTCTGGACGGCCGATTCGCCATGTCGATCGGAAACCGCATGGTCGATGTCCGTGTCGCTGCTGTCCCCTGCCGACGCGACAAGCAGAAGATCATTATGCGATTCCTCGACAAGCAGGACGGGCTCAAAGAGCTCTCCGAATTGAATTTGAATCGCCGCCAAAGCACGCTCATCAAGCGCGTCATGAGCCGCGACCAAGGCATGGTGCTGATCACCGGTCCCACCGGTTCCGGTAAAACGACAACCCTCTACGCCCTCATCAACTCGGTGAACGAAGAAGGAATCAACATTCACACCATCGAGGATCCGATCGAATACGAAATCGAAGGGATCAACCAGACCCAGACCGATCCCACCCACGAACTCACCTTCGCCAACGGACTCCGCGCCCTGCTTCGTTCCGACCCGGATGTGATTCTCATCGGGGAGTGCCGGGACCAGGAAACCGCGACTGCGGCCGTTAATGCCGCCCTCACTGGTCACCTCGTCCTGACCACCCTGCACGCCAATGACTCGCTTCGGGCCATCTCCCGACTGCTCTCCATGGGCGTCGAACCCCACTTGGTCGGCGACTCCCTCGCCATGACTCAGGCCCAGCGACTCATGCGCCGGCTCTGCAGTTACTGCAAACGCCCCATCGAACCCACTCCCGACATTCTGCAGATCATGCATAAACAGGGCGTTATCACGGAAATGCCGAAGGAACCGATTTACGTCGGCGTCGGCTGCCCCGAGTGCCAGGGATCCGGATATCGTGGGCGGGTTGCCCTGATGGAAATGTGCGAAGTCAATGCCGAGATCGCCGATCTCGTCGAGCGCCAGGCTCCCCAAACCGAACTGCGGAACGCAGCGCTCAAAACCGGTTTTCAAACCCTCTACCAGGAAGGCCTCAACCAGGTTCTCGCCGGAACCACCACCATGGATGAGATCAAGAAAGTCTCCTACACCGCCTTCTAACCGGAATTTTTTTCACCTAAGCAACCAACTTTATTTAAACCCGAACGGAAAACTACCATGACGAACCAGACGTCCACCATGGGCCAACACCAGGCCCCCACCACCACAGCCGGGATGGAACCGCATAAAATTCTCGTCGTTGACGATGAGCAGCCCATGCAGGTTCTGGCCTCGACTATCATCCGCAAACTCGGTCACAAACCCAAAACGGCCAGTAGCGGAGAAGAAGCCCTCGAAATCTACCGGGAACATTATGAAAAAGGCGAGCCCTTCGCCATTATCATCATGGACCTGGCCCTGCCCGGCGGAATGTCCGGCCTCGAATCGACCATTGCGATCAAGCAAATTGATTCCGAAGCCCGCGTCATCGTCAGCAGCGGATACCTCGAGCAAAACGCCCGCGGCGCCGCCATCGAACACGGTTTCGCCGGAATCCTGCCCAAACCCTACACTTCCGACCGGCTCGCCAGCGAGTTGCGTTGGGTGCTGAAACAGGCTTCCGCAACCGAAACCGTCACTCCCGTCGTTTCCAATACCCAGGTTACACCGGCGCCCGTCCAGCCCACAGGGCCAGCTGACAAGACCGATTCCTGATCTCTTTCCTCCGCCTTACTTCACGGAAGAAGACCTGCCTGATACAGGCACCTCGTGGAGACGGAATTTCGTTCGGGAGGCGTTCCGTCCCACGGGGTGCATCAGGTTTTACTACGAACCAACAGGGTTTGTTCGCCAAACCAACCCTGTTGGTTCGTTTTTGCGTTTTCCTAATCACAAGGCAAAGTGCCTCCAGTGACAGCCCTTCTCGACTGGTTCCAGGCAAACTACCAAATCCTCGCGATCTACCTGATCCTGATCGCGACGGTTCTCGCATTTTTTCGCGAGTGGGCACCACCGGACCTGGTCGCCCTCGCAGCCATGGGAGCCGTGCTGATTTTCGGCCTCCTGCCTCTCGCCGACGTGATCGAAACCGTCCCGGTTGAAAACGGTCCCGATTTAAAAATTCTCAAGGAACGGGGCCTGCTCAGCGTGTTCAGCAACGGCGCACCGATCACGATCGCCTGCATGTTCATCCTCTCCGCGGGACTCGAACGAACCGGTGCAATCGACGCGATGGGCCGGTTTTTTACGAAGATCGCCGGAAAATCGGAACTGCGCGTGCTGCTGGTTTTGATGACCATGGCCGCCGTGCTGTCAGCTTTCGTGAACAACACGCCAATCGTTGTTGTGTTTCTCCCCATCGTTCTTGCTCATGCCCGGGCCACAAACCTGAAAGCCTCCAAGCTGCTCATCCCCCTCTCCTTTGCCTCGATCCTTGGCGGGACGTGCACACTAACCGGTTCCTCGACCAATCTCATTATTGATGGAGTTGCCACGGAACTCGGCGAAACGCCGTTCACGATGTTCGAGTTGTCTAAACTCGGGATCATCTACGCCGTGATCGGGTTTACCTACCTTCTCACCGTCGGCCGAAAACTGCTCCCGGAACGCAGTTCACTCGCCGAACTGATTGCCCCGCAGTCCCGTGATTTCCTGACGCAGTTTAAAGTCGAAGCCGATTCCTACCTGATCGGAAAACCGCTAACTGAAACGTTCCTGAAAGATTTCAAAGGTGCTCAGGTACTCGAAGTGAAACGAAAAGGGAGCGTACTGACTGCCCCGCTCACTGAGTTGAGGATCCGGGAACGCGATCGACTCCTCGTCACTCTCCACGGACCGAGCGTCCAGAAGCTGCGCGATTCCGGCGGTGTTCGATTCGAAGGCCAGAAATATCTGAACCTGACCGAGTTGGAATCACGCGAAGTGAAATTGATCGAGGGAATTCTCGGGCCCCGTTCACTAATGATTGGCAGAACACTCAAACAAATCGGGTTCCGGCGAAATTACGGGGTGCACGTTCTGGCGATTCACCGGCAGGGAGAAAACCTGAGTAATGACCTGTCAGACGTGAAACTCGCATTCGGGGACACCCTCCTGATGGAGGGGCCGGTCGACGCCATCAACCGGCTGCAAAAACAGAGGGATTTTGTCACTATCACAGAAGCACCCGAGGTGAAGATCGACGCAACCAAGCTTTGGTTCGGAGTTGGCCTGGCCGTTCTTTTCATCCTGGGCGCTTCGCTGAAACTTTTCGGCCTGGGCATTCCCGCGTGGGCCATGATCGCAGCCCTCGGAATGATTCTCCTCCGCTGCCTGAACGCCCGACAGGCTTACGAAGCCGTGCAGTGGAACATAGTATTTCTCATTTTCGGTATGCTGGCCCTCGGACTGGCCATGGCGCAGACCGGTGCAGCGGCAAATCTCGTTGCGGGCATCATGACCATTTTTGGAAATTTCAGCCCGTTCGTGATTCTCGCCGTCGTCTACCTGCTCAGTTCCACCCTGACCGAGCTGATTTCCAACAACGCCGTTGCCGCTCTGCTTACCCCGATCGTGATTGGCATTGCCGAAGGAGCCGGAGTCGACGCCCGCCCGTTCATCGTGGCGATGATGTTCGGATGCAGTGCCAGTTTCGCCACCCCGATCGGATACCAGACCAACACCTACGTCTACGGTGCCGGTGGCTACAAGTTTACCGATTTTCCCAAAGTCGGCGTGCCACTGAATCTCCTGCTCTGGATCATCGCCTCGATTTTGATCCCGATTTTCTGGCCCTTCTGATAAATGAAACCGCCCGGGATTTACGGTTGGATCATGCTGGGCGGCATCCTGCTTGGGGCCTACCTGTGGCACCGAAAGTGGAAAAACTCCGAGCCGGTCCTGTTCGGAATTTTTATCGGGGCGATGATCGGGGCCTTTCTCGGCGCGAAACTCATTTACCTTTTCGCCGAGGGCTGGCTTCACTTTGGAAAACCCGATGCCTGGCTTCAAATTGCCACGGGCAAAACGATTTTGGGTGCTTTGTTAGGGGGTTATCTCGGCGTCGAGATCACCAAGAACCTGCTTGAATACAATCAGCCCACCGGGGACTGGTTTGCTTTCACCGTAGCAGGCGGAATTGCTGCAGGCCGAATCGGATGCCTGTTTTACGGCTGCTGTCCCGGCCAGGAATGCGACCCGCAGGCCTGGTATGCCCTGACCGATGAAGCCAGAACCGCGCGCTGGCCCGCTGTCCCAATCGAACTCGCCTTCAATCTCATCGCCATTGGGATACTGCTGCAATTGCAAAAATCGCCCGTGTTCCGCGGTCAGCTGTTTCACGCCTACCTGATCGGATACGGAGTTTTTCGTTTCGCCCACGAATTTTTCCGCGCCACTCCGAAAATCATTTTCGGCGAGATTTCCAGCTACCATCTCGCCGCCCTGGTCGTGATGATTCTCGGCGTGGCTGGTTATCGGAAGCGAGCCAGGGAGAATTCGATCGAACGGCAGTCGTAGAGATTCTCGACCCGGGAAACCGCCGGCATGTCATCGCTCACCAAACGAAACAACAAGACCACAGCCTCCTGCGCTGTCTGGATCGAGGAGCCAGGCGCAGTGCTGATTGACTTCTCGAAATGGTATCTCTTTCGCAAAACCCGCCGCCCCCATCAAACCGGGACGCGGATCCTTCCGGGTGGAGTTGGATTGAGCCCGAAACCAGTCAATAGGGTTGGTTTGACGAACAGACCCCGGTGGTCCGTTTCCGCCATTGAACCGGGCAGGCAAATCCGGCATCCTGTCGGCGATGCGATTTTTCCCTCTTCTTTTTCTCGCGCTACCCGCCCTCGCCTGGGACCCGGCAACGCAGGACGATTCCCTTGCGCTGGCACGACATTTCACAAAACCGACGGAGCCGCTCAAACCGTTCGCCGACAGAAAATTCGAACCGAATTCGGGTGAAACCATCACCCTGATGGGCGGCACGTCTGTTTTCCAAATGCAGGATACCGGGAAGATCGAAGCCGCCATTTACGAAACGTACCCGGACAAAAAATTGCGTATCCGGAACATCGGCTGGCCGGCGGACACAGTATACCGCCAGCAGCGCCCGATGTTTTTCTACACGAAAACGGGGGACACCCGAGAAGGCAGTGTGCCGGATCAGCGCGAAAAGCTGGAGCCGGGAATTTTCATCCTGCAGTTCGGAAAAATGGAATCGCTCGACGGCGAATCTCGATTGCCGGAATTCGAATCCGCCCTCGGCCGACTCGTCGATGAACTGGCAAAATTCAGCCCGCGAATCGTGCTCATCGCTCCTGAACCCTTTCCGAAGTCCGGACCCGCCGCGGCTCTCGCCGCGGAACGGAACGCCACCCTGGCCAAATACACCGACACCATCCGAAATCTCGCGAAGTCGAAGGAGCTGATCTTCGCCATGTCGCTTTCCGGCAATGTGGTCGCAGATTCCGATCCGGGCGATGCGCTCCTCGCCGCGATTCACGAAAAGAACGACCTGTTCACCCAGTATTATCGGCCGACAAACTGGGCCTTTTTATTCGGCGACCGACAGCACGTGCCGAGCTCGCGTGATCACCGCGACGCGAATCGGCGCTGGTTCATTGAGGAACTGAACAAGCTGCCTGGGCTGGTTTCCGCCGCGGACGAAGCCATCTGGAAGGAGGTGCAGAAATGAAATCATTCCCGTTTCTCCGAAACCTGATCCTCCTGCTCTGCGCGCAGTGTCCTGCACTCGCTCTCGCCGATTCCGTCGCGAAAAAAGCCGCCGACAATTCGGTCGAGGCCGAGATGGCGTCGTTCAAAATCCACGACGATTTTGAGATCAATCTTTTCGCCGATGAATCGATGGGCATCGCGAATCCGGTGGCGATGCAATGGGACGCCAGGGGCCGACTGTGGGTTCTGACGACTCTGACCTACGCCCAACTGGAGCCGGGGCAAAAGGTGAACGACAAGCTGCTGATTCTCGAAGACACCAATCGCGACGGGAAAGCCGACAGCGTGAAAACCTTCCTCGACGGGCTCGACATGCCAATGGGTTTCGCGCTCGGCTATGGCGGCGTTTATGTCGGCGAGGGGCCGAACCTGCTGTTTTTCCAGGACACCGACGGCGATGACAAAGCCGACACCCGCGAAGTCGTGCTGACCGGTTTTGGCACGGGTGATACCCATCAGAATATTTCGAATTTCACTTGGGGGCAGGACGGTTGCCTCTATTTCAGTCAGGGGTTGCACGCCTTTTCACGCGTCGAAACGCCATGGGGAATCGTCCGCGGCGACACGGCAGGTTTTTTCCGCTTTCACCCGCGGACGCTGAAACTTGAGCCGTTCTGCTTTCCTTCGCTGGCCAGCCAGAATCCCTGTGGCATCGCCTTCGATCGCTACGGCGCGATGTTTTTGAAGTCGAACAACAAGGAGCTGATTTACGTCACGCCCGGCCTCGTTCCGACGACGCATCAGAAAAATCTCGTCCCGGTGGGGAGCATTGGATCGACGCCGGGGAAATCGATGGGAGCCGAGTACGTCGAGGCAACGCATTTGCCCGACTGGCTGCAGCGGCACATCCTGGTGGCGGGTTACTTTTCACACCGGGTGACAGCATTTTCGCTCGAGCGGGAAGGTGCCGGTTTCCAGCGGATCGAGCCCGTCGAAATCCTTTCCGCGACGCACCAGAGTTTCCGGCCGGTCGAAATCAAGGTCGGCCCGGACGGCGCCATTTATGTGGCGGACTGGTTCAACCCGATCATCGGCCACTACCAGGCCTCGCTTCGCCATCCCGATCGCGACTACCAACACGGGAGAATCTGGCGACTGACCGCGAAAGACCATCCGCTGGATCTGCCGGAGGATTTTCTGAAACAGGGGACCGCCGATCTCGGTTCGCCGAACCGGCTGGAACGGGACCTGGCGCAAATGCAGTTGATCGAGCAGGCTGAATCCGATCCGGAGCGAATTCACGATTTCATGCTGCGGATGGTTCGGCACGGAGCCCGCGGACCGATCGGCGAGCCCGGCGATCCGCATCGCATCGACCTCGCAAACGCCCTCCCCCTCGTGCTGGGGATTCTCTACGCCACCGATGGTCTGGAAAAAACGATTCCGTACGAAGTGAACGGAAAAGAGCGGGAACTGAACGCGCTGGATTTTCTCCGGGCCTGCAACATTCCGGAAGTCCGTGCCCTCACCGTTCGATACGATGAATCCGGCGATGTCCCGGTCCCCTTCCAGTTCGGCACACCGGACTGCCACCCGCGCGTGACCCTCGAACGGGTGTTGAAAGCCGGAAATTCCGGCATGGCCACCGAACTCCCCGTAGCCCTGCGGGCAATCGATGGCCAGACGGATCGTTTCATCGACTACGCCCTCGAGCAGACGATTCATTCGCTGGCAGAATCGTGGGTTCCTGAAGCCGTCGCGGGCAATCTCAGGTTTCGGCGACCCGGTCACCTCGCATTTGCGCTGGAAGTTTACGGCGGCCCGGAAGCCCGGGAAATTGCGCAAGCCCGCCTCGCAGAAGACGATCTCAGGCCGGAAACCCGCGCCCGGTTTGCCTGCGTGCTGGCCCGGGTCGGCACTCCGGAACAAATCCGCGATTTGCTGAATTCCGATCTGGTCGATGCCGGGACCTTGCGAGCACTCGCAGAAACGGCAGAGAACGGAGGTCGCCGTCCGGCCCCGCCGTTCCTCCCCCGGGTGAAACAGTTGATCGAATCCGAAAATCTGGAAATTCGCGCAGCTGCGATCGAATTGGCCGGCCGTTGGAAAGTCCAGCCTTTGGCCGCCAACCTGGTCCGTCTCGCAAAGGCCCCGGAAGCTCCGGCGACAATTCGAGTCCCTGCGATGCATGCTACGGCGCGCCTGCAGGGTGCTAAGGCGATTCCGGTTTTGGAACAAATCGCCGGAGAACCGGGTGAGTTCGGTTTGAAACGGGGAGCCGTGGAAAGCCTTGTGATGATTCCCGGTGGTTTGCAAAAAGCGGCTGATTTGGCTGCGCGGAATTTCACCGAATCCGAAGCGCCGGACGAATCTACCGTTCAACTGCTTGTCCCATTCCTGAACCGGAAAAACGGAACCGCTGCCCTGGCTGGCGCATTAAAACAGTCGAATCCGAAACTGAATCCGGAGATGGCCCGACACCTCGCGATGGAAATCGGCCGAATGGGCCGAAATGAGCCGGAACTACTGGCAATGCTGAACGAAATTCGCGGCGTCCAAACCGGTGCCCCGGCCTATTCGCCCGATGTAGTTCAAAAGTGGATCAACGCGGCCAACCGGGGAAATCCCGAAAACGGGAAGAAAATTTTTCAGCGCGCGGAACTGACCTGCGTCGCCTGCCACCAGTTGGAAGGAGTGGGCGGAATTCTCGGTCCGTCGCTGGATACGGTTGGGGCCGGACTGCCGATGGATATTCTCGTCGAATCCGTCCTCTGGCCCGACCGGCAACTGAAGGAAGGCTATTTCGCCATCAGCGTTACAACCAAAGACGGCACCGTTTTCACCGGTTACGAAGCCGCCGGCCAGCCCGGAATTCTCAACCTCCGCGACACGGCCACCGGTAAAGTGCACGCCATCCGGCACGACCGGATTGCAGAGAAAAAAAACGTCGGAACACTCATGCCTGCCGGGCTGACCAATTCATTGAAGGAAAAGGAATTGGCCGACCTGCTCGCTTTTCTCGCCAGCCTGAAAGGCTGAACGGCTGAATTCGAACGAACAGGTTCTGTCCGGCAAACCAACAGGATTCATTCGTCCCCGACCGTTTTCTTCAAAACGCGCTCGATCGTTGCGTAGGCTTTTTCCCGCATCGCATCGGGAAAATCGTGATTACAATTCGGATGCTCGACTTCAATTCCATTCTCGTTCCCAAGCAGTTTGTAGACCGGAAGCGCTGCGGCAACGCATCGATCCACGCTTTTCCAGCGGAAATTGGAATCGTTCAGCGGAGCGTTTATAAAGACAGGACGGGGTGCCAGCGCGCCTAACAATTCACTAAAGTCGAACGGGATGGCCTCCAGATTACCGCGGTAATTGGACATTTTCGGCATGTAGCGGAGCTGGCACCAGCCTGCACCGTAAAACCAACGCTTTTCGACCCCGTCGTAATAATCGGGATACAGATCGAAGCCGCAACTGCTGACGATCACGGAAATCCGATCGTCAAAGACCGCGGAATAAATCGCGTTGTGGCCGCCCAGGGAGTGCCCGATTGCGCCGACGCCGTTTTTCATTTCGACTTCCGGCATCGACTCGAGCAAATCAATCGCGCGGGAATTATCCCAGATCGCGCGTGTCGTACCGCTCGGAAAATCGCGACCGCCGAGAGCCGGCCAGTAGTTGGCGAGATGCGGGTAAGACGGGGAGATTGTGATGAACCCGCGCTCGGCCAGTTCCTGCGCGTACTGGCGGTTCGCCCGTCCGCCCAGCCCGACGACAACTTTGTGGCCAACCTTGTTATCGGTCGGATGGAGGCAGAGCACCGCGGGAGTTTTTGCATCCGCCGTCGCTTTCTTCGGAACGCAGAGATAGGCAGGGGTTCGACCGTGAGGGCCCGGTGCGGACTGGTAGGTGATCAACTTCCGGACGTAGCTGCCGCAATCGTTTTCTTCCACAACCTCAATTTGTAACTCTCCCCGCATCGCATCACCGGGGAAATTTCCCGCGACTTTTTGAAAACCGGCCAGGACTTCTGCGCGACGAATTTGCCAATCATCGGGTGTCGCGACCGGTTTGACGGCACCGGATTCGGGATCACGGAATTGCAGCAGGTTTTCCCGATCCAGCCGCCCTGCGGTCGTTGCGGGCTGCTGAGCCAGGGACGTTCCGTACAAAATCGGAAGCCCCAAAAAACAGGCAAAGACAAGGGCGCGACTCATGCCGCGATTCTTCGGGAATTCGGATAAGGGACAAGCCGAATTCGTCCGCGATCAGGCCGCAGCGGGCTGTTTTTCGTCGCTGGAATCCAGGAAAGGGCTATGCAGCAGAACTGAATCTTCGCAGATCGTGATCGCCGGAACAGAGGTTGTTCTCTGATCAGTCAGGACCTTCGCGATGACAGAAATTTCGTGCACGATTTCGCGATTCGATTCTTTGTTCAAGGCACACCTGAGCCGATTGTGAAGAGGGACATCGAGCTGATGAGCCGCTCCCCGGATGTAGCGCACAGCCAGGTGATAATCGATCAACTTCCGCCCCTTCAAAAGTGCCAGGAAACCCTCTTCGCCACTCAAAATCGCGGCGACCAATCTCTTTGCCTCCTGCAGGCGATTTCGGTCTCGAATCACGGAATAAATCCGGGCAATTCCGGACAGGGCTACGATTCCAATGAAGAGATAGAAAAGCGAGGTCATCCGGGGGTGGGAAAATTGTTAACTAATCTTAAATATCTGGCCAATTCGCGGTCTGTCCACCGTTGTTTTTCTGTGATGCCGAGGGACCTCTCCGTTTTTGCGCCCCAATTAGGGTTGAGGATTTTTTGGGACACTGCTAGCCTTTCGGCCCGCAATTTTTCCAAAGCTAAAACATGAGTAACAACATCGAATCCGTCCTCAGCGAAGACCGAGTCTTCGATCCGTCCGAAGAATTTTCCGCGAACGCCCACGTCAAATCGCTCGAAGAATACGAGGCGCTCCACAAGCGCTCGATCGAAGACACCGAAGGTTTCTGGGCGGAGCAGGCCGGGGATTTAAAGTGGCAGGACCAGTGGGACCAGGTGCTCGACTGGTCGGATGCCCCATTTGCCAAATGGTTTGTCGGCGGAAAAATCAACGCGGCGGAAAACTGTCTCGATCGTCACGTCGAAGCCGGGAACGGCGACAAGATCGCCATTCACTGGGTCGGCGAACCCGGCGACACCCGCGATGTGACTTACGCGGAGTTGCTCGAGGACACCTGCAAATTTGCCAACGCCATGAAAAGTCGAGGCATAAGCGCTGGCGACCGCGTTTTGATTTACATGCCGATGGTTCCCGAGGCGGCTGTTGCCATGCTGGCTTGCGCCCGGATCGGCGCAGTCCATTCGGTCGTGTTCGGCGGATTTTCCGCGCAGTCGATCGTAGACCGGCTGGGAGATTCAGAAGCGACCGCCGTCATCACCGCCGACGGCGGCTGGCGTCGCGGAGGCGTTGTTCCGCTCAAGAAAAACGTCGATGACGCCCTCGCGAAATACGACGGCGTGAAAACCGTATTCGTTTTGAAGCGCTGCGAAAACGACGTCGAGATGCAGGACGGCCGTGATTACTGGTGGTACGAAGAAACGGCCGATGCCTCCGCCGATTGCCCCGCCGAGGGATTCGATGCCGAGCATCCGCTCTACATTCTTTACACCTCCGGCTCGACCGGAAAACCAAAGGGAATTCTCCACACCACCGGTGGCTACCTGACCTATACAAACTCCACGTTCAAATACATCTTCGATCACAAGCCCGACTCCGATATTTACTGGTGCACGGCGGACGTCGGCTGGGTCACCGGCCACAGCTACATCGTCTACGGCCCGATGGCGAACGGCGCGACGCAGGTCATGTACGAAGGTGCTCCGAATTTCCCGGACTGGGACCGGTTTTGGGAAATCGTCGCGAAGTACAAAGTCACGACTTTTTACACCGCGCCGACCGCGATCCGCGCTTTCATCAAGGCCGGTGACGAACACGTCGACAAACACGATCTCAGCTCGCTGCGTCTCCTCGGCACGGTCGGCGAGCCGATCAATCCGGAAGCCTGGATGTGGTATCGCGACAAGATCGGCGGCGGACGCTGCCCGATCGTCGATACCTGGTGGCAGACCGAAACCGGCGGCATCATGATTTCTCCAATCCCCGGCGCCATCCCCACCAAGCCCGGCACCGCGACCCGTCCGTTTTTTGGAATCGACGCCGCGATCTTCGACGAAAGCGGAAATCCCTGCGGCCCAAACGAAGGCGGCAAGCTCGTCATCCGCAAACCGTGGCCGAGCATGCTGCGCACGATTTACAAAGACCCGGAGCGTTTCAAGGAAACCTACTGGAACGAATACGGTGACACGATTTACATCGCCGGCGATGGTGCGCGCACCGATGCCGACGGCAATTTCTGGATCGTGGGCCGGCTTGATGACGTGCTGAACGTTTCCGGTCACCGCCTCGGAACCGCCGAAGTCGAAAGCGCGCTCGTGTCTCACGATGACGTCGCCGAATCTGCCGTGGTCGGGCGCCCGCATGAAATCAAAGGCCAGGGCGTCGTCGCATTCGTCACGCTCAAAGGCGGCGTGGATGCCACGGACGATTTGAAAAAAGAACTGCGGAATCATGTGGGCACCGAGATCGGAGCGATTGCCAAACCGGACGAAATTCTTTTCGCCGATCGTCTACCCAAGACGCGCAGCGGAAAAATCATGCGTCGCCTTTTGAAAGAAATCGTCGCTGGCGGTGAGGTGAAAGGCGACACGACAACATTGGAAGATCACGAGGTCGTCGCGCAACTAAAAGAGGAGTTCGACAAGGCTGTCCACAGCTGAAACGAATCAACAGGGTAGGTTTGCCAAACAAACCCTGTTGGATCGAATCTCGAAATGAAAACCCGCCGCCAGTTTCTTGCTTCATCCGCGACCGGTCTAGTCGCTGCGCCGACCCTGGCAGCGGAGAAGGAGGAACGCCCGCTGTTTTCCTTCGGGCTGATGGCAGATTGCCAATACGCGGACTCAGATACGAGAGGTTCGCGTTTTTACCGGGAAAGCCCCCGAAAACTGGCGGCTGCGGTGGAGGAATTGAACCAGCACGACCTGGCGTTCACCTTTCACCTCGGAGATTTCATCGACCGCGATTTCGTGAGCTTTGATGTCCTTGAACCAATCGCGGGAAAGCTGAATTCGAAACTGTATCACGCCCTCGGGAATCACGATTTCGATGTGGAAGACGGGAAAAAGACGAACGTCCCCCCGAAACTGGGACTGGAAAACGGCTACTACAGCTTTCAGAAAGACGGTTTTCGGTTCGTGGTGATCGACACGACGGACGTCAGCACCTACCGCCACCCCAAAGGATCGGAGGCCCAAAAAGCCGCGGCAGAAGAACTGAAAAAATTGCAGAAGGCCGGCGTTTCCGGTTCCAAGCCGTGGAACGGGCGTCCGGGCGAGAAGCAATTGGAGTGGCTCGAAAGCAAATTGAAGGAGGCCACAAAATTGAAGGAAAAGGTGCTGGTCTTCGGGCATCACCCGATCCTTCCCGAGGAAGGTCATGTGATCTGGAATGCGGATGTGGTGAGCAAGATTCTCCAGAAAAACGCCTGCGCGAAACTCTACATGAACGGCCACAACCATGCCGGGCACTACCTCGACTCCGGAGGATTTCACTACCTGACTCTCGACGGGATGCTGGAGACCAAGGACCAGAACGCGTTCGCTTACGCCAACCTTTTCGCGGACCGCCTCGAGTTGACCGGTTTCGGCCGCCAGGAATCTCACGTCCTGAAATTCCGCTGAGACCGGGGGCGAATCAGGATTGATTCCATGATCGGATCCGGTAGCATCGGATCCGGAATGAATCGCCAATTTTTCTTAATTCTCGCCATTCTTTGCTCGACTGTTTTCGCACAAGCGACCGACCGCCCGAACATCCTGTTCATTTTCACCGACGACCAAACCCACCGTTCGGTTTCCTGTTACCCGGAAGCCCATCCCTGGGTGAATACGCCAAACATCGACGCGCTGGCGGAAAAGGGTGTCCGCTTCGCGAATGCCTACATCGGCTCGTGGTGCATGGCGGCAAGGGCGACGCTGCTCACAGGTCATCTTTCCTATGGGGTAAACTCAATGAAGATGTCGGAAGAAAAAGATTATCCGGCGAGCGAATACGATCCGGAACAATGCCCGTTTTGGCCCTCCGTGTTTCGGAAAAACGGTTACCAGACCGCGCAGATCGGAAAATGGCACACGGGGACGGACAACGGATTCGGGCGGGACTGGGATTACCAGATTGTCTGGAACCGTCCACAGTTCCCGGAAAATGCGGGAAATTATTTTTACGACCAACTGATCCAAAAAAACGGTTCGAAAGCCGAAATGGTGAAGGGCTATTCGACCGACAACTACACGAATTGGGCACTCGATTACATCAACGGTAAGGAAGGACGCGACCCGGACAAGCCGTGGTATCTGTGGCTGTGCTACGGCGCGGTCCACGGACCGTTCACCCCCGCAGAGCGGCACCTGGAAACGTATCCTGACGCGAAGATCAAGATTCCGGAGGACATCTATCCGCCCCGCGAAGGAAAGCCGAAATACTCTCGCGAGAAAGAGCAGTGGATCCCCGGGCCGGACGGTTTGCCCGTTTTGAAATCGGGAAAATTTTCCGGCAAAACCGTCGATGGCGCGGCGATTCACGGCACGGATATCCACTCAATCGCGCGGCAGTATCACCAGGGCGTGCTGGCGATCGATGAAGGCGTCGGACAACTCGTCGAGGCATTGAAAAAGACCGGCCAATATGAAAATACGCTCGTCATTTTCGCCTCCGACCAGGGGATCGCCTGGGGACAAAAAGGATTTCAAATTAAGCTCGCGCCCTACGATGGCACGATTCGCGGGCCGCTGATCGTGTCCATGCCTTCGAGATTTGAGTCTGGCAAGACCTGCGAAAAACCGGTCGGCGGAGCTGATCTCGTGCCGACAATTTTCACGGCCGCCGGGTTGGAGTTGCCGTGGGAAATGCACGGCCGCGATTTGACCCCGCTGCTGAAAGACCCGTCCGGCGGGGGCTGGGACACGAACCTGCTTTCCGCCCACACCGGCGTGTTTTACGGCTCGGACGAAGTCCCGGACATGAAAGTCGACATGATTTTCCGGAACCAAAGCGTGCCCTGGTGGATTTCTCTGCGGACGGATCGCTACAAATACATCCGCAATCTGCTCCCCGGCGAAGTTGAAGAACTCTACGACATGGAAAACGACCCCGAAGAAATCGTGAACCTCGCCATGCAGGACGAGCATCTCGAACTTGTGCGAAAATTACGCGCCGAGGCAATTGCGGAGCTGCGCCGGACGGATTGCAGATTCGTCGACAACCTGCCGCCGGTGGCGAAGGAGTGACCCGCAACCGTGCCGTTGCCGTTTTGAACGAACAGGGTACGTTCTTCGAACCAACCCTGTTTGATCGTGATTCGCCTTCTCTTTCCCGCTCTCCTTTTCGCCGTATTTTTGTCTCCGCTGGAGGCGGGGTTGAAGAAAGACAAGTTGATCGCGATCGATGCGGCGATTCAGCGGGAGGTGAATGCAGGGCGGATTCCGGGCGGGGTGTTTCACCTCGAATCGAAGGGCGAAACGCACCGGGCTGTGTTCGGGTCGCGGGCGAAAACGCCGGCAGTCGAGGCGATGACGGAGGACACAATTTTCGATGCGGCCAGCCTGTCGAAGGTGATGTCGACCGCACCGTCGATCGTGCTGCTTCACGAGCGGGGATTGCTCGATGTGGATGCGAAAGTTTCCGAATACATTCCCGAATTCCTGGAGGGAGGCGTTCATGAAAAGCCGAAGGATTCGCGGGTGAAGGCGGAGGACCGGAAAAAAATCACGGTGAAACATTTGCTGACGCATCGGTCGGGCCTGCCGCCCGCGATTTCCTACCGGACGGAGAACTGGTGGGGCCATGAAACGGGCATCCGGAAAGCAATTCTCGCCGGGCTGGTTGAGCCGCCGGATTCACGATTCCGCTACTCGGACACGAATTACATCGTCCTCGGCGAAATCGTGCGGCGAGTTTCGGGCAAACGGCTCGATGAATTCGCGGAGGAAAATCTGTTCGGCCCGCTGGAAATGACGAACACGGGGTATCGCACTTCGATGGATGCCGACCCGAAGATCGCTCCGACGACGCTGATCCCGCCCTATGGAATGGTTCGCGGTGAGGTGCACGATCCGGTCGCGCGGCGGATGCAGGGCGTTGCCGGCCACGCCGGAATTTTCACGACGGTCGATGATGTCGTCCGCTTCGCGCGGATGTTTGTGAACAAAGGCGAGCTCGACGGCGTCCGCGTTTTCAAAGAAGAGACGATCGATTTGATCACGCAAACGCACGTGCCGTCCTCGCTGAAAGTGAAACGGGGCCTCGGCTGGGACATCGATTCCGGCTTCGCCTACCAGCGCGGCGAGCGTTTTCCGAAAGGCGGATACGGCCATACCGGCTGGACCGGGACTTCCATCTGGATCGATCCGAAATCGGAGTCGTTCGTGATTTTTCTCGCGAACCGAAATCACCCGACGGAAAAGGGCCGGATCAAGGATTTGCGGATCAAAATCGGCACGCTGGCCGGCGAGGCCGTCGGATATACCGAGAAAGTTCCGCTTTCCCGCACGGGTGATCCGGGCGACGCATCGGTGCAGACGGCTGCCGATCCGCCGGGCACGGTTTTGAACGGAATCGATACCTTGGCGAAGGATGATTTCGCCGCGCTGAAAGGCCTGAAAATCGGGCTGGTCACCAATCACACCGGCATCGACCGGAATCACCGATCCACGATCGATTTGCTCCATGAAGCGGCTTCTGTCGATCTCGTTGCGCTGTTTTCACCCGAGCACGGGATTCGCGGGAAGCTGGAAACCTCGAACGTCGATGACAGCAAGGACCCAAACACCGGGTTGCCAATTTTTTCCCTCTACAAAACGAAAAGCCGCAAGCCGACCGCCACGCAGTTGGCGGGCGTCGATGCCCTCGTTTTTGATATCCAGGATATCGGTTGCCGGTTTTACACCTACATCTCGACGATGGGCAACTGCATGGAAGCCGCCGCGGATCACGGCAAAAAATTCATTGTGCTCGACCGGGTGAATCCAATCGGCGGCACGAAGGTCGACGGGCCCGTCCGGCTCGGCAATGGGAACAATTTCACGGCTTATCACGACATCTCTATTCAGCACGGAATGACCGTAGGCGAGTTGGCGAAAATGTTTCAGGTCGAGAAAAAATTGAAGCTCGATCTTGCTGTTGTGCCTGTGACCGGTTGGAAACGAGACATGCTGTTCGACGAAACCGGCCTGCCGTGGATCAACCCCTCGCCCAACATGCGCAACCTGACCGAGGCGATTCTGTATCCCGGCATAGGCCTGCTGGAATTCACCAACATCTCCGTCGGCCGCGGAACGCTCACTCCGTTCGAGTTGATTGGTGCGCCTTGGATCAGTGAAGGGGAACTGGCCAGTCGGTTGGAGGCGGCAAACCTGCCCGGAATTCGCTTCACCCCGATCCGGTTCACGCCCGATGCCAGCGTCTACAAGAACGAGGACTGCGGTGGCGTGCGTTTTACGGTGACGGATCGCGACGAACTGAACGCGCTCGACGTCGGAATCACCCTTGCAATTACGCTGCACGATTTGTATCCGGAAACCTACAATCTCGAGGAAAAAGGCAATGTCCTACTTCGGCATCAACCGACTTTGAAAGCGCTGCTGAAGAAGGAGCTTCCGGAGAAAGTGCGGGAGGAATGGGAGCCGAGGCTCGGAAAATTCAAAGAACGCCGGAAGCAGTTCCTGATTTACGAATGAACAGGGTCGGTTCGATGAACCAACCCTGTTGGTTTATCGCAAGGCGACATTTGAAATCCAAAACTACCGAACGACCCGAAGGTTGTGGAGACCGTGGGCTGTGACGCGGCTCTGTGTCAACGCAGCCATTTGATCGACGTAATTTTGCCACTGCATGGGCCGGAGAGCGAGCAGATCGGAATTTCCGCCGGTGTTCATATCGCAGATTTCCCAGCCAAACTCGGAATTCCGGCGACCGTAGTCCATCCGGTTGATCCACGCGCCGAATTCATCCTTCCGCCAGAGCTCGGGGTCATTTCCGACCACTTCTTCGGCACACTGCCAAACTGAGTCAATCAACTCTCTCTCATACCCGCCAGCGGGAGAACCGAACTGGGTTTCGTCGGTGTTTTCCTGGCGTCCTGTCTCGTCTTCACCGTCAGAATCTTGCGGCGAAGCGAAGTCATCGGATTGAAAATAGAGCGGATAGGGCATAATCAGGGCAGACATGATGGCATGTACGAACTATAATTTTGAATACTGTTCATAATGCCACAAAATTCGCATCTGAAAACTGATTTTTTCAGATTGCCGTCCAAAATCTTACTCCCCAGGAGTATTGAACTGCAAATTATAAAGTCGCTGATATTCCTCGCAGCGATCAATCAGATCGATGTGGGGGCCGACATCGAGCACGCGGCCTTCTTTCATCACCACTATTTCATCGGATTTCAAAATCGTGGATAACCGGTGAGCGATCGCGATTACGGTTTTGCCCTTGGATAGCTCTTCGATCGCCTCCTGAATTTTTTTCTCGGACTCGGAATCAAGCGCTGAGGTTGCCTCGTCGAGCAGGAGAATCGGGGCATCCCGCAAAATTGCCCGGGCGATCGAGATCCGCTGCTGCTGGCCTCCGGACAGCGTGCAGCCTTTATCGCCGAGTTCGGTTTTGTAGCCTTTTTTCTGCTCGATGATGAATTCGTGAGCGTGGGCAAGCTTCGAGGCGCGTTCGACCTCCTCCTTCGTGGCGTCGAGTTTGCCGTAGAGGATGTTGTTGTAAATGGAGTCGTGAAACAGAAAGGTTTCCTGGCTGACCAGTCCAATTTGATCGCGGACAGAATCCTGGGTGTATTCCTTGATGTCGAGCCCGTCCATCCGAATGACGCCTTCCTGTGGATCGTAAAACCTCATCAGCAGGCTGAGAATCGTCGATTTCCCGGAACCGCTTTGCCCCACGAGCGCGTAAGATTTTCCGGGATCGAATTTTAAACTCACGTCGATCACAGCCGGCGTGTTTTTCACATAGCTGAACGTCACATTCTCCAGTTCGATCGAGCCGTCGGCGTTTTCGAGCTTTTTTGCGTCCTCCTTGTCCTTAATATCCGGTTCGAGGTCGATGAATTCGAGTACTTTCGAGGTCGCCAGCAAGGTCTTTTGCAGCATCACCTGAATCCGGCTGAGGTGCTTGGCGTGCGGATACATGCGCATCAGCGCCATATTCAGCACGAGGAATTCGCCCGCGCTGATCTGCATGTGCCAGGCATAAACCAGCCCGATCGCCATGCCGAATGACGCGACTGTTTCCACCATCGGGCCGACGATTTCCATCGCTTTGGCCCATTTCATAATGAACGCAATGATCGCCTCGCTGCCGCTGTTAAATCGTTTTCTCTCGTAATTTTCGCGCGCGTGACTTTTCACCACCCGGATCCCGGCAAACGCCTCCTGCATCGTGACCATGATCATTCCGGCTGTCTCTTCCTCTTTTGCCCCGGCTTTCCGGACTTTTCGCGAAATCTGCACGACCGGCAGGATACAAAGCGGGAACACGATCAAAGCGCCAAGCGTGTACCACGGCTCCAGGAACAACAGCACGATCATGATCGTGATGATTGAAATCGGGTGCTTGATAAATGCCGAGATCAGTTCCGTACCCACCATCGCCACGATCCGGGTCTGGTTAAACACGGTTTGCATCAGTTCTCCTTGCTTCGCCTTATTGTAAAACTTGAGTGACTGCCGCATTAGGTTTGAGAATGTTTCGTCCCGAACCTGGTAAAGAATCCGGTTACTGACCCAGATCAGATAGTAGCGGTGCAGGTACTCGAACAAGCCGCGGATCAGCAGGAAAAGTGGAATCGTCAAGCAAACGACTGCGACAAAAATCCATTCGTTTTCCGGGTCCACCTCCGGGCGTTTGATTCGCCAGTCTTGAAGATACGGAATCTTGTCGAAGGGCCTGATGTACTCCGGCGGCGGCTTATTGGGGTCCGGCGGCAAGACGATCGTAAACACCGTCCGGATCAACAAAATCAGAAAGCCATTAAACAGACCCGCAATAACCCCGAACATCACGCTCAACCCGAACCGAAATTTGTGCGGGCGAATATAGTCAAAAATCCGACTGTACGGACCCTTCGCCGCCTTGATGAATTCGCCGGTCGACATGCCTGACAAGTCCTTGCGGCTGAATCGCTTCTTCTGCTTATGCTGTTTGCGGGAATTAGCCATGCCTCACAACCGAATCGGTCGCCCTTGCGGGGGTGGTAGAATCGTCATGTGTCACGGAAACGCGAGAGGTTTTCTTAGGAAAATCCGACCGTGGAGCACCTCAAAATCTCAACCTACTCCTCCAAATACTCCTTCCACTCCGGCGGCAGTGGGCACTCTTCAATCGAACTGAATAACCGGCCTTCAAACGGCGGATGGAATGTCGTGCTGGTTCCGTAAACCATGATCACATTCTCCGAACTGGCACTGCGGAGCGCGTGCGCGACGCCCGCCGGAATCACCAGCCCGATATTGTTCGACCCGGGGAAATTATCGCCGTCGATCAGAAAACGCATCACCTTTCGCTGCATGCCGGCGCGTTCGTCGACCAGTAGAAATTCGACCATGCCCTGCACGAAAAACATCGCGTCCCACTGCTCCTCGCCGTAGGGACGGGCATCGTAATCCGTCGCTCCGGACGCTGTCGGATACAGATTCTGATTCCAGGTCGCCGGATCTTCGTCTTCCGGAATCGCCGGCGGATGGATATGAAATCCTTTGGCTGTGTTCGCAAACATCGTCGCCGTTGCCCATTGCTGCGGATTCAAACCAATGTCGTGCAGGCGGCCTTCCGTCATTCGCGAAAATTCGGCGAACCATCCGCGATGTCGTTGCTGGAAAACGCGGCGGGGGAAAATTTCCACACCGGGAATCCAGACGTCCTCCAGTCCTTCTTTCGGCCCGGGAGAATCGGTCGCAATTTCGCCTGCCTCGACCCCGACTGTTCCCAGCCGGGTCGCGAGTTCCGCTTTTTCGTAATTCCGCGTATCCAACGACTCGACGGTCCGTTCGTTCAGACCGCGCCACCGCTTGCGAAATTCGTCGTCCATGGGTGAATCTTCACTCATTGCGAATCAGTTAAAACAGGAATCGGCTTTTAAAAAGGGGAAACATCCCTAAATTCCGGCACCCGATTCGAATCATGCCCGCCGGAAAATCAGACTGGTACTGCGTCCGGACGAGACCCAAGTCCGAGCATCTCGCCGCCGCCCATCTCTCACGGATCGAAGATGTCGATACGTTCTGTCCGCGCATTCGCTTCGAAAAAGCCACCTCCCGCGGCCCCGCCTGGTTCGTGGAAGCCCTTTTCCCTGGCTATTTGTTCGCAAAATTCGAACTCGAAGAGAAACTTCGTCATGTCAACGGCACGCCAAACGTCACGGGTATTTTGCGCTTCGGGGACCTGTTTCCGACAATCGCGGAAAGCTTTCTCGACGAAATTCGATCAGAATTTCCGGCTGAGGAAGAGGAAACGAGAATCATTCAGCCCCGAATCTCCGAGGGTGACGAGGTGGAAGTGGTTTCCGGACCCATGCGGGGGTTGAAAACGGTGGTCACCCGCCTGCTGCCAGCCCAGGAACGCGTGGCGATTCTGCTCGACTGGCTCGGTGAAGAACGCGAAGCCGAAGTGTCGCTGAAAACGGTCAAAAAACCGGGCGACGCTCGATCAACGTAAAACGAACGGATCGAGTTGATTTGGCAGACGCCCCCTGTTGAATCGTTTCGGGCCCTGCGTCACGAATTTTTCTTCCGAAAGGAAATCGAAACGGAATCGGCACCGGCGCCTCCGTTCGGGGAAATCGTAACCCGCTCCGCCGGGACGCCGTATTCCGCGAGCTTGGCTTTGACAGCCCGGGCACGCCCCGTTCCGAGAGCGGAACTGAAGCCGGTGGCGCTACCCTGCAGGCTGACCTGCAGGTTGCTGTTCTTGATCAGCATCTCTGCGACACTCTGAATGGATTTCCTGGCCGGAGCCGTAAAATCAATCGAACCGATACCAAAACTGACACTGACTCCCCGGGGAATGGAGGCAAGGGGCGTAGGAGGTTCAGGAGAAGGTTCAGGGGCATCATCCGGCCCGGGAACTGGTTCCGGTTGCCGTTCGATCGCTTTTTTTTCAACTTCCTCCAATCGGGTTTCGATCACGGCGAGGCGCCCCCCGATCTTCCTGATTTCGGATTGAATTTGAGCCGCAGTGTCGGACGCAGATTGAATCCCCTGTGTCGCGACCCGTGAAAAGTCCAACTGGCGCTCAGTGAACCCGGTAAAATCTTTTTCCAACAAAAGCAGATCCTTGCCGATTTGTTCGACCTGCTCCCTGGTCTCGCCAGACTGTGTCTCGGCCTTTTTGGCAGCAGCCTCTGCCCCTGTCAGGCTTGCCCGGACGAGGGAGATCGTTTCGGAGGAAACAGATTTATCGGTCGAAATTTTCTCAAGGGCAGATCTGGCACCTGCAAAATCGCCCCGGTCCAGGGCTCCGTTGAAAGCGGAAAGGTGTTCGTCGAGTGACACTTCCTCCACGTCGGTTTCGACCGGTTCGGGGTTTTTTTGGTCCGCCTGAATTCCAGCTTCGGGATTACCCGTGAAATGCGCAACGGCCATCACACCGGCAAATGCGCCGAGATAAAAAATTGCTGCCAACAGTTTCATGTTTCGTTTACTGTGTGTTCGTTGCGGGGAATTTTCGCAAAGGACCGGAGCGTGACGCACTTTTCTGCGCGCGGTTTGGCCGTTGAGAAAGTTCCCCACTGAATTATACCACGCCCAAGTGACAATTATGAGAGGGATTTCGAGGAACAACCTGACACTTTCCAATTTCGAAATCTCGGTGGAAAAAACCACCGGGGGAATCAGCGACGGCCAAAACGCAGCATTTACGGAGCGGGTAGAGATCCTGGAGAATGGTGCGGCGGAAATCGGGAAGATTATCGGTTCGGGGCCGTTGCATGTGGGAATGGCACAGTTGGGCTTGGAATTGATTGGAGTTCGAAGCTGGGATGTGGACGGCGTCCGCGAGCCAAAAAAGGGCGTGGAAGTCGCTGACCGTGTGCAATTTGCCAAAGTCCTGCGCCACCTGGACTGATTTTTCCGGCCGAATCCCTCTACTTACCTGATGGACGAAACAAAGCTGAATGACGCCGTTGTGAACGCACTCGGCGTGTTGAAACGAATCCGCCGCTTGAGCGGAGTGATTGTCGTGTCGCACCGGAAACTGGTCCACGCCGACTTGGAAGTGAAAGCTTTTTCCAGTGAGCGCTTCGCAGGGGCCGTGCAAACGTTGTTCGACAACTATGCGGAGGCGAAAAAACCAGCCGAGAGGATCGCCCTTCTCTACGGCGAAATGAATGTGCTGCTCTTTGCCGGCGGCCCGATGATTTTCGGGTTCTTTTTCAATGACCGGAATGATCTGGAATCAGTCGAAACCGGGATCGGGCAATTCCTGGAAAATTTCGGGCCGGCCCTCGGCATGAATGCACCGACACCACCCCCGCGGCAAAAATCGGAGGTGGAGGTGGCGGCGGAAGAGGAAGCTGCCAAATCGGGCGGCCTGCGGAAAATCGATGTCGGCACCCCGGTTGTGATCCCAACCCGATCAGTCCCGCAAACGCACAGTTCGGAAAAACCCGAAACGAAGCCGGAGCCGACTCCCGAACCGGATGATGATCCCCGGCAGGACATCATGATTGCAAAGACCGTGGCCCCGCCCCGGAACAGTGCCCGCGCGATTTTCCTGAAAATTTTCCCGGAGCAGGAATTGAAGATTTTGATGGCACGGGAATCCAACGACGAAATCCTGCAACGCGTTCCGGACAAGCGGGTCCGTTGCATGCTCGCGAATGAACTGGAAACTTTATGACTGATCCGCTTTCTCCCGGTGAATTCCAGGCCGCTGTTCGCGCAGCTGGCTCGATCGGACTGCTCGCGCTGGCGGTAGGCGGATTTACCCTGCTGCGAGCTGGATTGACAGATCGAAAACGCCACGGCGCGGACGAAGGTCTGGTTACCGGCACCGCCATTATCGCATCGGTTTTCGGCGCTTTGTTTGCCGGTGGCTACTTCTTTGGTGGCCGCCAATTGTGGAGTGAACCACTGAATTTGGAAGACGTCCTCACGAACGGAAACCTCGCGCTGGCAGCGATCCTGTTCGTGCTGATTCCGCTTGGTTCCGTGGCCGGACGAATCAGCTGGGGAGGTTACGCAATTTTCGCACTGATCAGCGGGGCCGTTACGATTCCGATTCTATTCCGGGTCGAACACGCGGGAATTTCTCATATTTTCGGTGTCGGGGCCGGAGCCACTGCCCTGGGGCTCTCGGTTGCCATTGGCCCCCGGAAAAATCGGTTCACTGACGGAGGTGCCCCCCTCTTTCTTCCTCCTCGAAATCTGGGCCTGGCTTGTGCCGGGACAGCGCTGATTTTTGCAGGCTGGTTCGGGATTTCCGGGACGGCCGTGAGCGGATTCGTCAATCTTCTCGGCGGGATTTCCGGCGGGCTGGCAGCCCTCCTGACTTATCGAATCTGCTTCGGTGCGGCGCACCCGGCCGTGTTTTGCCAGGGCATCATCGGCGGGCTTGTCGCGACCCTCGCGGGCGCGGAATCCTTTTCCAGCCTGGACGCCCTGATCGTCGGCGCGGTCGCCGGATTGCTGGTGGTCTTTTTCGGGAATGCGGTCGAAAAATGCCGGATCGACGATGTCAGCGGCGTTGTCCCCGCCCATCTGATTGCCGGTATTTGGGGTGCAATTTCAACAGGGCTGTTTGCCGGCGCGGACTGGAAGGAACTGCTGCTGCCGGTCGCAATCGTGATTCTTGTGGCGGGAGGCGGTGCATTTTTTCTCGGCATGTTTTTGAAACGGGTCGCCGGACTTCGCACGCCCGATCCGGATCTTTCCGATCCAACAGGGATGGTTCAATAAACGAACCCTGTTGATTCGTCCGATGCGGATGGGGGAATCCGCCAAATTCGGTGTAACGTAAACCATTTCCGCGTAGTCTTATTTCTGTGATGGTCGCTTCCTCCCGAAATGCCTCCCTGTTTTTGAAAGCCGGAATCGTCCTGCTGGTTCTGTGGGTCACGG
>JABDJT010000022.1 GCA_013003335.1 Verrucomicrobiales bacterium
GGAACTGATTGCCCGGGCTCTCTTTCAGCACGGTCACCGCGCCCACAAGCCTTTCGTTGCGGTCAACTGCGCCGCGATTCCCGAAAACCTCCTCGAATCCGAGTTGTTCGGCCACGAGAAAGGCGCATTTACCGGCGCGACCTCGACCCGAATCGGGAAATTTGAGCAGGCGCATAATGCTACCCTGTTCCTCGATGAGATTGGCGACCTTGACCTATCACTCCAGGCGAAACTGCTCCGCGTGTTGCAGGAGAGGCAGATTGAGCGGGTTGGCGGCCGCGACCTGATTCCGGTGGACGTTCGAATCATCGCAGCGACCCACCGGAACATTGAGCAGATGGTGCTCGACGGAGAGTTTCGGGAGGATTTGTTGTACCGGCTCAATGTGGCGACGATCGAGCTTCCGCCCCTCCGGTCCCGGAAGGAGGATATCCCGCTTTTGGCCGAGTTTTTCCTGCAGCGCTACGGCCGCGAATTACGCCTTGAACGCCCTGCTATTACGCGGGCCGGTCTCCGTTACCTGGAAGAGCAGCCTTGGCCCGGGAATGTCCGTCAGCTGCAAAATGTGATTCGAAAAGCCCTGCTCGACTGTCGCGGATTTGCCATCGATCGGCCGGACCTGCAGCGATCACTTCACGAATCGTCCGGTGGATTTGTCCAGGCGAAAGAGCGGTCCGATGCCTTTTCCGATTCCATCCGCGAACTCGCCACCGAATCGCTTCGGAGGGCCCGCACGGGCGAAATTGAAAGCGCCCACGCCGCAGTGATTGAGGATGTGGAGCGTCACCTTTTTTCCGAAGCGCTCGCGAAATCCGGTGGAAACCTAAGCGAGGCCGCCCGCTGGCTCGGCCTTTCCCGGCTCACCCTGCGGGAAAAGTTGAAAAAACTCGGTTTGCGCAATTCTTGAACCGGAATGCGTGATTGATTCGAAAGCCCCCGTGCGGCACCATTCCTTTCCACGATCCAACCCTGTTGATTCGTTTTTGACTTTCCTGATATGAAACGATTTTTTTTGTGCGCCTGCGTTCTGATTTTGTGTGCCCGGAATTCAGGCGCTACGGACCTGGTCGGCGGTGAGGCCCCGAAAATGCTGACGCCGGAAGAGGCGTTGAAGACATTCACGATGGCGGAAGGGTTTGAAATCAACTTGTGGGCGTCGGAAGTGGATACGGATTTGAAGAGCCCGACCGCAATGACGTTTGATTCGCGGGGGCGGCTTTGGGTGGCGAATATCCCAAGCCACCCGCACGCCAAACCGGACGCGAAACCGCGCGATTTCATCTCGGTCCTGGAAGACACGGATCGCGATGGGAAAGCCGACAAATCGACCGTGTTTTACGATGATTTGTATCTGCCGATGGGGCTGGCTCTCGCGGACGGCGGCAAAACGGTCTACGTCGCCAGTGAGCCGAATTTGCTGAAGCTGACGGATTCGGACGACGACCTGAAAGCCGATGATGCGCAAATTATGCTCCATGGATTCGGAACAGAGGACAATCATCACTACGTTTCCGGTTTTCAATGGAGTCCGGGTGGTCGGCTGTTTTTCGGGCAGGGCTTGTTTTTGAACACGCAGGTGGAAACTCCGTTCGGCGTCGTTCGGGGATTCGAGGGGACGGTTTTCCGCCTGGATCCGCGCGTTCATAAGATGGATATCGCAGGCAGCTACGGCTGGTCGAATCCCTGGGGTATCATTTTCACCAAATGGGGAGACCCGCTCCTCGCGGATGCGTCTCCGGCGATGAATTATTACCTCCCGATCACGGCGAGCCGGTTCGATTACCCCAAGCCGAACAAGTACGACAATTACATCGCGAAGAGGGGTGGATATTCCTTCACGCCGACGGGACGTCGCCCGTCCTGCGGGAACGAATTGCTCGATCACGAGCATTGGCCGGAGGAAGTTCGTGGCTGGTATACGACAAACCAGATGAAGGGCTGGCACGGAATTCGGTGGTACCGACTCAAGGAAAGCGGGAGCGGATACGAGAGCGACCAGCCGCGAGGGGAAGAGGAGTTGCTCACCTGCAGCGATATGACTTTTCGGCCGGTCGCCCAGCAAATTGGTCCCGATGGGGCGCTCTATTTGCTCGATTACTATAATCCGATCGTAGGTCACACGACCTACAATTTCCGGGATCCGCGCCGGATTCAGACGCATGGTCGGGTCTGGCGGATCACTGCGAAAGGCCGCGAAACGAAGTGGCAGCCGGATATTTACGGCGCCGAAACCGCAGCACTGCTGGACTTGCTGTTGTCAGAAAATGAACGCTGGGGATATTTCGCCCGGCGGGAATTGCAACAGCGCGACGGAAAAGAGATTCTTCCAGCGGCGAAGACCTGGCTGACGAAACACAGCGACAACGACCACGCATTGCTGGAAGTGCTGTGGCTGCATCAGAATTTCAATTCACTGGAGCCGGATTTGCTCGCGCGTTTGCTGAATTCAAAGGATCGCCGGGCGCGAACTGCGGCAGTGCGGATTCTGAAAGACTGGCAGCTGATTCTGCCGGGTGAACAAACACGCCCCTGGCTGGATGCGGCCATTACCGATTCGAATCAGAAAGTCCGTCTCGAGGCGATGGTCGCGTGCGGATATCATCCCGATCCGAATGCAGCGATCGGCATCGCGGCGAAGGCACTGGAAATGGACCGAGACAACGGATTTGATCTCGCGGCGACGGAAACCCTGACCTGGCTGGCCCGGAATGCTGCTGCCGTGCCTCCGAAAGTTGATTCGTACCTGCTGCCGAGTTAGCCGGATGAAGAATTACTGACGCGAGCTCCCACAACGGAGACGGCAACCGAGATTTTGACCCGACCGAAAATCGCTGCTGCCGAAAAACGCTCCGCGCTGATGCTGCTGGGGCGGGAATCGAACCGGGACTCGCTCGGTGAATTACTGGCGCGGCTCTCGAATCCCGGCCCGGATGAAAAGCTCGAAGGGCTGCTTCCCGGATGGGAGCAAGCCGCGCTGAAGGAAAACCTCGAGGAGATTCGAAAGCTCGCACTGTCATCAGCGAAACCGGACATTAAGAATGCCGCGCTGGCTGTGCTGCTTCGGCTCGGTGAAAAAGCACCCGGTACCGGGATCGCTCCGGCGCTCTGGGTGAAGGCCATGCCGGCCGCCGGGAGAGGGAAAATCGATCCAGGCTGGCACCCGGTTGTCGTGGAAATGACAGATGCCGGAAAGCCGAAGGGAACCCGGTTGCTGGCTCTGTCGGCAATCACGCTCTTTCCGGCGCACGATTCGGAATCTTTTGGGATGCTTTCGAAAATCGCGGAAGAATCGAAAGCGAAGGACCTGCAACTTTCCTTTGCGGCGCTGGATGCCATGAAACGAATTCCGGCAAGTGCCCGTCCGGAAGGCCAATCGGCAGGAGGTCTGACCCGCATCCGGATTTCCGCAACGGGCGATTTGCGTTTTGATCCGGCCGAATTTTCCGTTCCCGCCGGATCGGCGGTCGAATTGACTTTTTACAATCCGGACAATCTCTTCCACAACCTCGTCGTCGTTCAGCCTGACGCCCTTGAGCGCGTGGGCCTGGCGGCGGATATGATGGCAGGAAGTCCGGACGGCGCGAAAAAGGATTTTATTCCGGATGATCCGGGAATTTTACATGCCACCCCGCAACTTACGATCGGCAGCGCGCGATCTCATGTGCTCCGGTTTTTTGCGCCGGAGAAACCCGGGAATTATCCCTACATCTGCACCTACCCCGGTCACTGGCGTGCGATGAAAGGGGTGATGAAAGTGACGGCTGACTGATTCGATCCAACAGGGTTGGTTCGGAGAACGTACCCAGTTGGTTCATTCAGTCAGGGCAACAGCGGAATGGCGTCGGGGTGGGTCAGCACGAAATCATCGCGTCCGAGTTTTTTGTTCTCCTGGAATCCCGTATGGAGGACGAGATCAACCAGTTCGGCGACGCGGGGATCGGTGCGCCATTCTTCTTTCGGTAAATCAGGGATCTGGATGTCGGCGACAATCTTGGAGCCTTCGCAGGGTCTTCCGATGTCGTAGTGCTGGGACAAAACGATTACGCGGGAGGAGAGGTGAACGGCTTCCTCGAGGTCGTGGGTAATGAAAAAGATGCTGGTCTTTTCCTTCGCGTGAATGTCGAGAAGCCAGTTCTGCAATTCTTCACGGGTGCCCGGATCCAGCGCGCCGAAGGGCTCGTCCATCAGCAAAATCCGCGGTTTCATGATGAGCGCCTGGGCGATGGCAACCCGCTGCTGTTGGCCACCGGAGAGCTCGTGGGGAAACTTGGTGGCGTGCTCAGCGAGGCCGACGCGGCTGAGAAATTCCATCCCGATCTTGACAAATTTTTTGTGGCGCCTGGCGAAGCCGGGATACCAGAGCCATTTCATCAAAAACGGGATTGCTTCGAGTTCAAGACCGAAGATGACATTGTCGATCACCCGCATGTTCGGAAATAGCGAGTAGCGCTGGTAGACGATTCCGCGATCCCGATTCGGCGCTTTTGGTTCTTCACCGAAAATCTGGACGTGTCCACCTTTCGGGCCCTCGGAGCCGAGGATGAGGCGGAGGAAAGTGGATTTTCCACATCCGCTTGGTCCGATGACGGAACAAAATTCTCCGGGACGCATCGAGAAATCAATTTCGTTCAGGACGATCCGATCGCGCTTCAATTTGTCGTCGTAGTATTTTTGCAGAGCGGCATCAGCCGTCACGACCCAGCAGTCGTCTTGCGGCAGTTGTTCTTCGACTGTTTCCGATTCGGACATTACAAAAAATCAGCTCACTTCCGACCAACGGTATCTCGATTTGATAAACCAGCGCATCAGCCCGTCGATGATGAGGCCGATTACCATGATCAGCGCGACGTAGAGCAGGATGATGTTCATCCCAAGCTGGCGCTGGACGACAAAAATCCGATATCCGAGGCCGGCGTTGGCAGCGATGGCTTCGGAGGCGATGAGAAACACCCAGGCCGGGCCGAGGG
>JABDJT010000054.1 GCA_013003335.1 Verrucomicrobiales bacterium
GGTTGATTCAGTTCGAACCACCGGGGCGCGGTACTTCACGAGCCGGTTTGGGCGGATTGTCTCCGGCCGGCCAGCCTTCGCGCTGACGCGTCCGATCGCCGTCGGTTTCTTCAGTCTGATCGTGGAAAAGATGCACGTGAGTCGGATAGGGCATATCAATTCCCGCTTCGTCGAGCTTGTACTTGATCGCACGGACCACATCGCTCTTCGTGTGAACGACATCACTATTCCGCGAATCAGTCCACCAGCGCGGCCGAAGATTGACGGTGCTATCGGCCAATGCGACGACAAGGACTTCCGGTGCCGGGTCGCTTTTGACTCCGTCGACCCCTTTCACTGCCTCGAGAATTTTCCCCGTGGCCACTTCGATATCATCCGCGTAGCCAATGCCCACATCGTATTCAGAGCGACGGAGTTCGTAGGCGGTTTTCACCTTGAGCGGGTTGGTATAGATCTGTCCGTTGGGAATCACGACCTGCTCTCCATCGGTGGTTCTGATGATCGTCGAACGGGTCTCAATCGACTCAACAACACCCGTGAATCCATCCACTTCGATGAAGTCGCCGATCTTGAACGGTTCACGAATCAGGAGGAGAATGCCGGCCAACAAGTTCTGGAGGATATCTTTGAATGCGAAGCCGATTGCGACGCCGCCGATACCAAGGCTGGCGAGAAGGTCTCCGGCTTCGATGCCGGGAATCACGATCGTGGAGGCGATCACCAGTCCGGCAAAGATCGAGAGCCAGGTCACGATCCGGCCGAGAACCACGCCGATATTGTCGTGACTGCGACTTTCGAATCCTTTTACGACCAGTTTCCGGATAAATTTTCCGATCAGGAAAATAATGACGAAAGCAATCGCGGCGATGGCGATATTCGGCAGCAGCTTCAGGAAGCCATCGATCATGTTGTCGATTTTTTCCAGGATGGTGGCCGGATCCGCATCAATCGTCCCGCTCTTGTCCGTGACAGCACTCGAATCGGGCTGGGCCGAGCCGGCGGCGCCATCAGCGGCATTGGTTTGTTGAAAGAATGGGGGGAGTAGCTTCATAGGTTTTTAATTTTACGTCGTCATCGAAAAGAGGCCCCGGCGAACCGGGGCCCCGTTTTCTGGCGGAGGAGGAAAAAAGTCAGTTGCTCAGATTTCCACGGCTTTGCGGGGCCCATTGATGACCGCAATCCTGGCAGGACAAATGGGTGGGGCTGCCGATTCCGAGAGCGCGGGAAACTTTCTCGACGATCCGGGTAAATCCGCGAACCGAAGGCGAGACCTCATTGTGTCCCGGAACAGCAACACGGATGGACGAGCAATTCGGGCAATGGAGGGCTTCAGCGGCGATTTCCGGCTGTCGTTCCGCGGCATTTGCGATCGAGTCGATTGCTTTCTGGCTGTCGGACTTTTCAGTCTCAAGGATGAAAACGGGGCGTTCATCGCCCTCACCCGGTTTTCGGAGTGTCTCGACCTTCACATGAGCGGAAGCGCCTTTCCGGCGGACCAGCGCGGCTGCTTTAGTCGCGATGTTTTTGTCGAGGTAGATACACAATGCATGGTTCATTTTGGTTTCTTCTTTCTAGTTGGTTTTTCTTTTGTTTTTGAAATTGGCAGTTCTTCGATCCAACAGGGTCTGTTTGGTCAACACACCTTCTTGTTTCGTTCGCGGGCCGATTCGACCGGTTTCAACTTAAAGCCCTGAATTGCAGGAAGCGTTCCGTTCAGAATTTTTGCTGATAATAAACGAGTTACGCGGAAACCCTCCCCCGACCGGGCGGGTTTTCCTGTGCGTTTTGCACGGAAGACGTTTTTCAGACTTTGCGGACTGCACAGGCATCAATGCCCACAGATCGGAGATTTCAGCCTGTCCGCCCCCGTCAATCCAGCGATTGAGCTCTCTGCATGCAAAATGCATTGTTATGCGCCCGATTTATTGCAAATTGCATAATCTGTTTGGAATTTTGAGCGGGAATTATTGCTCTTACTCATTGATTTTGAACAGGTTTAGCCAAAAACTGGCATCTGGCCTGAACCTTGCGCCCTTCACGGCCAGTAGGATTTGCGTACGGGCGCATCCCACCCCCCCCACCCCCTGAATTATATGGATATACTAGTGATTGATGACGAAAAATCGATTCGAGACGCGACGATTATCGCGCTCGAAGCGGAGGACCACTATGCGGAGGCCGTTGACTCGGGCGATGTCGCCCTGTTGCGGATGAAAGAAGAGGCGTTCGACATGGCATTCCTCGATCTCCGGCTTGGCGATGAAGACGGTCTCGACGTGCTGAAAGAGATCCGGAAACGTTTTCCCCAGGTGGCTGTTGTCGTTTTTACGGCGTATGCCACGGTCGATACAGCGGTGAAAGCGATCCAGCTCGGCGCGCTGGATTACCTCGAAAAACCTTTTACACCGGACCAACTCCGCGGACTGCTGGCGCGAGCAGAAAAGCAGCGTCGGATGAGCGACCGCATCGAGGAACTCGAAATAACGGTATCCAATCAGTCACCGGATCCACGGTTCGAATCAACCGACCCGGCCATGCAGGAAATTTACAACGTGCTGTTCCGCGCCGCGGCGACTCCGGCTTCGATCCTGATTCTCGGCGAAAGCGGAACGGGAAAAAGTGTAGTCGCCCGCGCTATTCACGAGCGGAGCCACTTGAGTTCCAAGCCTTTTGTAACGGTCCACTGCCCTAGTTTGTCGAAGGAGTTGCTGGAGAGTGAACTTTTCGGCCACGTGAAAGGGTCCTTCACCGGTGCGGTGAAGGACAAGTGGGGAAAGGTTCACGCCGCCAATGGAGGCACCCTGTTTCTCGACGAAATCGGGGAACTGCCTCTCGATATCCAGCCGAAACTCCTTCGTCTTCTCCAGGAACGGGAATACGAACGTGTCGGGGAGAACAAAACCCGGCAGGCCGACGTCCGGATTATCGCCGCGACAAACCGGAATTTGAAACAGGATGTGAAGGACGGCGAATTTCGCGAAGATTTGTACTATCGCCTCAACGTGATTACTGCGGAGATGCCGCCGCTCCGAAGCCGGCCTGAGGACTTGAGCAAGTTCGCGGAAGAATTTTTCGAATTTTTCACCAAGCAAACCGGTCGCAAGATCTCCGGATTTTCGAAATCCGCGGAAGCCCGCCTGATGGGCTACTCGTGGCCGGGGAACGTCCGGGAACTGCGGAACGCTCTCGAGCGGGCCGTGATTCTCGCGACCGGTGACCAGATTCAACCCGAAGATCTGCCCGCTCCGACCGGCTCCGTCAACGGCGACTCCGATGATTCGGACGGGCTGCATATTGGCGCGGATGCCACGCTGGAGGAACTGGAGGAAGAGCACCTGCGACGGGTGCTTTCCCGCACCAGTTCCCTGCAGGAGGCGGCCACCGTTCTTGGGATTGATCAGGCAACACTCTATCGAAAACGTAAAAAACTGGGGCTGAAGTAATTCAAGCGTCCCAATCCCTGTGAACTGATTCTCCCTTTTTTCGGCCGTGCTCAAGAACAGGCTCATTTTAATTTTGCTGGGCATCCTCCTGATGACCGGGGCCATCTGCAGTCTTGGAATCTTCCTGCTCCAGCGAACGGTGGACGAATTTCATCGCGTGGTGAACCGCGATTTCGAGGCCATTCGTGCGATCAACAATATCCGGGGCCTTTCTGCGCGACTGGAATCGCAGTATCTCTTTGAAATAGCCGAGGAGGAACCTCCCCAGAATCTCGACGATGCCGCCTTTCAACTGATCGAGAGCGAATTGCTCGCCGTGCAGGAAATGTTGGTGAAATCCACCGGCCAGGAACCGTTCACCGAAGCCGAAAAGGCTGCGCTGAACAAGATGAATGCCAGTCTCGACAACTACCTGGATGCTTACGAGCCGGTCTTCGAGAACGAGTTTGCAGATCTCTCGAGGGCCGAACGGACAGGGGTGAGGCGGGATATCCTGCGCGCAAGCTTCGGCCTTGCTGAAGTTGTGCAGGAAGCACTGGATGTTTTCGAACGAACCGCAGCCGGGCAAAGCGTTATTGCCGACCGTAGAGCAAGAAGTGCCATCGCGATGATGTGGGGAGTGGCAATCGTCGCAGGCCTCTGCGTCTTCGCCATCTATCGGGTCTTCTCAAACCGGATCATGTCCCCTCTCGACAGCCTGACCACCTCCATCCGAAAAGTGAAGCAGCAGGACTTCGATCACGTCATGAAGGTGAAATCGACTGACGAGATTGGACAGGTGGCGGAGGCATTCAACGACATGTCAGCCGAATTGCGGGTGATGAAACTGGAATCCGACCAGGAGATGATCAAGCTGAACCGCGAGCGCCGCGCGATCATCAGCGGTTTTCCCCACCCGATTTACATCCTCGACACTGAAGGGGAAATCACTCAGCAAAATCCCGCCGCAGAACGCCTCAGCGAAAAACTGGGGTTGGAAAACCAATTACCCGGAAAGATCCGGGGCCGGATGCAGGCCTACATGGAAGATGATGAAGACTACCTGCCCGATGACATCAGTTTCTCAATGCTATTGCGAATCGATGAGCGGGAATTCTGGTACCTCCCGCGAATTTTCCGGATCCGAACGGACCTGGAAAAGGAACCCACTGGCTGGGCGGTGGTTCTGATCGAAGTCACCCGGGTCCGTTGGCTGGACGATCTCACTTACGACCTGATCGGAACAGTCAGTCATGAGGTGCGAACTCCGCTCACCAGCATCCGCATGATCTTGCTCCTACTCTCCGAGCAGAAAATCGGCGAGTTGAACGAGCGGCAGGAAAAAATGGTTTCCTCCGCCCGCGATGATTGCGAACGCATGCTGGAAAC
>JABDJT010000070.1 GCA_013003335.1 Verrucomicrobiales bacterium
CCCGGGACGAGCGGTTCTGTGGTAATCCGCTGGTTTCCGGTGAGCCGCATCTACGATTTTACGCCGGGGTCCTGCTGCGGACACCCGAAGGGCTGCCGATCGGGACAGTTTGCGTATTGGATTTTGAAACCCGCGATTTGAAGCCTGATCAGATCGATTCTCTCAAGGTATTGGCCCGGCACACCATGTCCCTGCTCGAATTGAGGTTGTCAGTCGCCAAACTGGACCAGGCTGTCGAGTATCGCGAACAACTGCTGGGAATCGTCTCCCACGATTTGCGCACACCGCTCGGGGCGATTCGCATGACGGCGGAAATGCTGGCCGAAAGACCCGACTCGAATCCGGAATTCGTCGGAAAGAGCGCGTCGCGAATCATTCGGTCCTCGGAGTCGATGGAACAACTCATCCACGATTTACTGGATCATGATTCGCTGGAACGGAACGAAGTTCGGTTCCGGATCGGGCGGACGGAGGTCAGCGGAATTTTCCAGGACCTTGATGACCGCTTTTCCGGGATCGCCCGGGAAAAGGAAATCGATTTCAGGACAGAATTGAAAACCGAATTGCCGGAACTGTATTGCGATCCTGAACGAACTCTCCAACTTCTTTCCAACCTGTGTTCCAACGCCCTTCGGTTCACGGAAAAAGGAGGCTGCGTCTGCGTCTCGGCTTGCCGGGCCGGCGACGACACGATCAAAATCAGCGTGGAAGACACAGGCCGGGGCATTCCTCCCGGGAACGCGAAATCCATTTTCGAGCCATTTTGGCAGGTGGAAAAAAACAGCGGCGGATTTGGTCTCGGATTGTCGATCGTGAAAAAACTCGCCGAACGCCAGGCCGGAACGGTTCATCTCGACACCTCGTGGAAGGACGGCGCACGATTTGTCGTCGCGCTTCCGATCCAACAGGGTTGATTCGCATCCGGTCAACGACGCTTGAAAATTCGGTTCGTTGCGTTGCCCTTGTTCGAAGGCGGACGGCCACCGCTTGTACGGGATGGCTTCTCCTTGGGATCTTCAATCGGATCTTCAATGTTCCGCTTCACGAGCCAGTGTTTTTGCAATCCTTCCGTCAGGATTTCGATCTCCCGTATCGCTTCCTGAAGCATCTTGGTAGCGGTGTTGATTTCGTCGATCGTGGCGTTGGTTTTGTTGACGGCTTTGGGAAGATCCTTCGTTGCTTCATTGACGGAAGCGACTCCAACGTTTCGCAGTTCGGAGATTCCATCATTCAAATTCTTGATCGCGTCTTTCAAATCGGATGTGCCCGTGTTCAGGGTGACAGCGAATTCGGAAAATTCCTTCCGGAATGCGGTGTCCGGATAAATCATATCTCCCAGGGCGCTGTCCTTCGAAGCGGCCTGCTCAATCACTCCGTTCAATTGGGTCAGCCCCTTTTCCAATTCACCCAGCGCGACCATCAACTTCTCGTCGTCGCTTTTGAATTTCTCGATCAATTCCGTGGCGTTGTTCGCGGTCGAGGTGGCGGCCTTCGCTGCTTTGTCGATGTTCGCGACGGCCGGCAGGACTGATTTTTCGACCCGCGCGGCGATTTCAAACACTTCCGCCTTGGCGTCCGGCTCTTTTTCAAAGGCGAGAACCGGGCTGCCTTCGGCCCTTTCGAAATCCTCCTCCGAAAAAGAACGTGTTCCACGGCTGATATCGAAATACGCCGACCCCAGGCCGCCGAGATCGTATTTCAAAACCGCCCGCGAATCTTTTCCGACGAAGTGCCCGAAGTCTCCTTTGACCGACAGCACAGCCACGATTCGGACATCGTTGGGGTCGACATTTCTGAATGACCGAATCGGTTTCAATTCTTCACCGAGACACAACTCCACCCGTTTTACATATCCCACCTGGTTTCCGATTACGCGGACGTCCGAACCGCTCTTGATTCCGAGTGTTCCGCCCGGATCTTTGTTTTTACCAGGATCTGTTTCTGTTGAGTTCCCTTCGACACCCGCCTCCCCGGCCGAACTGGCCGTTTCCTCTTCCAGACCGCCCGGTAATTCGACCCGGTATTCCGTGACCGGGGAAAACCACTGCTGAGTCTTCGCCGCCAAGGTCGCCAAAATCGCGAGCATGGCGACGGACAGAAAAATAAACGCCGCCGCGATCCGGTTTACGTGTCGAAATTTGAATGGCTTTCTTTGCTGCATGAATGTTCGGCTCCGCTCCTCACGTTAGCAGGAAATCGGGCGAAAGATCGAGTTCAGAAAACGGCGGATTGTATTCCGCTGCCCAAAGCACTGCGACACCCTTGTCCAGAGCTTCCTTCACTTTTTCCACCAGTTCGGGGATGCTGGCCGAGGGCGCGTCCTCGATGGGGTTGTCGAGAATCAAAAATTCCATCGGTCGAACCAGGAAAGCCCGGATCCACTGGGAGCGAATCAGGTCCGCGGCGGAAGCCTGTGCTGCCCGAATCGAAGGCGGCCCGTTTTCAAATCCGAATTGCTCTGCCAGTTCACGAGCCTCCTCAATGATCGAGCGATGGCGGCGGCTGGAATCAAAATCGGCTGCGAGAAAGACATTTTCATCCACATCCAGGTTGGCCACCCAGGCGGAGACACGACGGCTCCGGGCGTCCCAAACCGTGCCGATTTTCCGACGGTCATTCTCCAGCATCGTCACGTTGCGCTCGTCCCAGGGCTTGCCCTGGAAACGAATTTCACCTTCAAGCGGCTTTCGCAAGCCCAGCAGCCACGGCGAAACCAGCCGGCTGCGCATAAATGCCAACTGCCCCTGCCCGATCGAAAGATCCACCCTCGGGCTGAAGGAGTCGAATCGAACGCCGTCCAGTTCGAGGATCGGCTCCGGCGTTTCTGGTGGGTCCGTTTCCAAATTCAGAGGTAGGTAAGAAGGGCGAAGGCGGCCGAAATAATGAGAGTGACCGCGACCGAGCGCAGCATGGCACGGGTCACCGCCTGTGGCACAACCGTGACCGGACCCACGACGCTGAGTCCTTCGTAGCAGCAGATGCCGGCGATCAGAAATGACGGGACCGCGCTCCGGCCGATGAAATTCAAAATGTCCGCCAGGTCGAGTGAACGGACGATTGATTCAAAAAACGGCCCGGGAGGGATTCGGCCGAGAATCAAAATGACCAGCGCCGCGGACAAAAATGCGAAAGTCACAAATACGGCAGCCAGCCCGAGACCCGCCACCGCCAGGCCAACCGCCCGCGGCATCACGAGGTAGTGCAGCAGGTTGATCCCCTGTCCTTCGATCAAATCGATTTCGCCCGTGACCCGCATCGTCGCCAACTCGGTCGTGATCGCCGAAGCGCTGGCGCAAATGATGATTACGCAGGCAAAAAACGGTGCCGCCTCGCGGATCACCAGGATCGCTACCGCCGGCCCGAGCGAATCCAGTTTCCCGGTATACTCCAGCCACTTGAACGAGTTCAGCGTGGCCACGATCCCAATCAGGGCCGCCACAAAAATCGTGAATGGGATCGCCTCCACCCCGCCGAAAAGGACCTGACGGGAAAATCGCGCCCGAACAGGCGCAACCCAGGAAGACGGGCGAACGGCACAGGCCACGCATTCGGTCGACATCGCGGCGAGATAAAAAGTGCGCCGGAACAAGTACCGCACAGTCCGCAGCATGCCCGCCAGGATCCTCCTGAAATTCATGTTGGCCGGGATTGTAGATTTGGCCGCTGAAGTCGGCAATGCAAATCCGATTGCTCCGATCGCCCTGCCTTCCCGTGCCTCACAGCAATTCACCGCGATTGCCCGATTCGTCCGGGTCCGGAATTTCCACCCGCGCCTGCACGCCGTTTACGTCGAGGATGTATACCCCGGGGGTCAGCCCGGTGGTTTCCACCGGAATTTTCTGCTGAAACGGAACCAGCACCTGCGCGGAAACCCGATCCCGTGGCGTCTGCTCCCGCACCTCAATATAAAGGTGATAACCCCGCCGCGACTGGATCGCATCCACCAACTCCGCAGCTGCGGTGGAAAGGCGGCCGCGCACGTGAGCCACCACATCCGGCCGTCCGGCAAATTCCTTCACTTCAACGCGAACCGAATCCACCTGCGCCGCAACGGGCGGAGGGGCGTAAGGGTCCGGTCCGCAGGAAGAAAGAAACCACGAGCAGAAACCCAACGAAGTAAGCAGCACGAAAACGTTGATTTTCACGGTCGTTACCCTATTCGGATTAGCGAAGTTGGGAAATGAAAATTCCGTTTCCGCCCGTATCCGCGTGGAAACGGTCATTGATTTCATTTCCAATCACCTCTACCATCGCCCTTTAACCAAAACCGCTTCCGCAGACTGCCCAAACGGCTTCCGAAATTTCCCATTCATGGAATTTGACTGGCTCGATCCACATTTCGATCTCAAGGAGATCACCCCGCGCGAAATATCCGAGGCGTTTGAAGATCCCTTCGCGATTCGTCTCCTCCCGGAAATCGAAGACGAAGAGGCGGAGACCCGCTACTTCGCACTTGGAAAAACTGTCACCAACCGGTTCCTGTTTTCCGTTTTCTGGACGGACGGCAAGAATTACCGGGTCATCCTGTCCCGCGAAATGACACCGGAAGAAGAAAATTTTTACACCCGCAAAAACGCCGAATGGCTCTGACCCGGAGTTCGTGAAAAACGAACCAACAGGGTCTGTTCGTCAAACCAACCCTCTTTGATCGTGAAAACTGTCCAACATTGGAAAGACATCCCTCAGTTCGAGGACGAGAAGGAAGAAGCCGAATACTGGGCGAAACACACCATCGAGCCGCGCTTGATGAACGCTTCGGTTCACGGCAACAACGTCAGGGAATCGACTACCATCACTCTCCGATTTGACCCGCAGATGCTCAGCCGGATCAAGCGTCTCGCACGCACGCGATACCTGAACTACCAGTCCATGATCAAGCAGTGGCTCAGCGAGCGCCTCGAAGACGAGGTTTCGAAGCGCGGCGGTGGCGAAGGAAACGAGCGTTGATCCATCAGTTCTGCGCGATGGCGTGCGGATCCATCACTTCTGCGCGATGGCGCGCGAAGTGCCCCACTCGATCCGGAGACCGGCCAACTTGTCGTCGTTCCACTGGAACACCACCGTTTCCGAATCCGCTTCCCGGAGTTGCAGGGCAATTCCTTTGATGGCTTCTTCCGGACGATCATCATCGCGAAGGCTGCGAACGCTGAAGGGTTCGCTCAATACCTCGATCGTTCCCGCCCCTTTTAGTTTCCGTACCGGGAAAGTCTGCCGAATTTGGCGCGTATTTCCGCTTCCCCGACGCGCCCCAACCACGATCACCAGGTCGATTTCGAGATTCTCCACATCGCTGGGAGTTCGGTTTTCGAGTTCGACCACGACCCGAACCACGTCGCTGGAATAGGTGTCAAAGCCGGAGCGTTCCGGCCCCTTCCACATCTCCCGCTCCCGATCGTACAAAACCTTCTCTGCCGTATGAACATCGATCCGAAGGGGTGCCACGGCGGGTTGCAGGGTCTTCAAACGGTCCCGGGTGGCGGGATCAAAGATCGAGACTTTGGATTGAAACACCTTGCCGTCACGGACCCGGCGATACTTGATCGATTCCGCCCCTGCCTCAAACGCAATCACCTCGGCGCGGATCGATTTTCCCGCCGGGCTGGTCAAAACGACCCGTTCGCCAGCCTGGGCCGGCGGGAAAATCTGCAGGGAGGAATCTGTCGCGGAGAGGAGAAAAAGGAAGGCGAAGAAGGCAGGGGCAGGATTCGATTTCATGGCGTCAAAAAACTAGTCGCAGGCCCGCCGCGCGAAACTTCCCTTTCGGGGCATTCTCCCGTGGCCCGATGGGGTCAAACCGAACCAACCCTTTTCGAACGGCGTAACAGACCGGGTGCGAAAAATCCGTGTTTTCGCCTGCTTTTATTTAATCTGTGGTAGAATCCCACCCCTCCTTTTTCCCGCCGTGTCCCAGAAGAAAATCGACATCCCCAAGCGTCTCGCTCTCGCCGCCGAAAGCGTCTACAAATTCTTCCATCGGGGAATCGCGCACCTCACCGGGCAAATGCGCAAGCCCATGACGGCGGAGATTTACTACGCGTTCAGCCACCGGCTCGGGATTTCCGTGAAGGGGCGCACCCTGAAAATCCGGCAGTGGAGAAAACCGCGGCCGGATGACACGCGGCTCCGCAATCTCTGGCAAATGCTCCTCCTCTGGGCCACTCCCGAACGACCCAACACCCGAGCAGTCGTCCGCTGCGAAGGATTCGCCGAGGAAACACGCTCCGACCGCGAAGGATACTTCGAGGTCATGTTGCCGCTGGAAGCCAATCCAGACGAGCCGGTAACGGTGGAACTTCCCGACGCCTATGCCTCGAGACCAAAGGAGGTCAAAGCAATCAAGCCGTCCACCGGGGCACGCTGCCTGATCATCAGTGACATCGACGACACGGTTCTCATCACGCACGCGGCCCGGACGTTGAGCATGATCGGGACGACCCTGTTCGGAAATGCCCTGACCCGCCAGATTTTCCCGGGCACGCCCGAGTTGTATGAATCCCTGCGAGAAGGAGCATCGACCTCCGAAACCGAAAATAATCCCTTCGCTTACGTCACCAGTTCGCCTTACAACCTGCACGGGATGCTCCAGTTGATCTTCAAGGAAAACGGCATCCCGAACGGGGCCTTTTTCATGACGGACTGGGGACTCGATCACGACAAGTGGCTGAAACGAGGTCACCGCGAACACAAGCTCACTTCCATCCGTCAGACCCTCGAGTGGTTTCCCGATCTTCCTGCGATCCTGATCGGCGACAGCGGCCAGCACGACACGCACATCTATTCCGAAGTCGCGGCCGAGTTTCCCGACCGGGTCGCTGAAATCCTGATCCGCAATGTCAGCGACGAGAAACGAATCGCGGAGTTGCAGACCGGAATCGAGATGATCCGGGACCGCGGGATCGGTTTTACCTTTTTCAAAAACTCGCGCGAAGCCGCGGACGTGCTTTTTCAGTCCGGCTGGATCAACGAAGACCAGCACCACGCCGTCGAACTCGCTTTCGCGGAAGACGACAATCCGCCGATCAAGGAGATTCTCGAGCCGCTCGAACGGGCCCGCGACCGGGTCACCGAAAGCGTGAAGGAGACCGTGAAGTGATTCCTTTGACTGAAACGAAAGAACAGGGTCCGTTCGGCAAACCAACCCGGTTGATTCGTCCTACACGAAGACAAAGCGTTTCCTATCCCGCGGCCTGTGCGTATCCTTCTGCGTGTCCGACCAGGATCCAGTTTTCGTAAAAAAGGCCTTCGCATCGATCGCGAAGCGATATGTGCTGACGAACCACATTCTCAGCCTCGGGATCGATATTTTCTGGCGCAAACGGGTCGCGAAAATGGTGGCCGCCCATGAACCGAACGAGGTTCTCGATGTCGCAACCGGAAGCGGAGACCTCGCGGCGGAGATTCAGAAAAAATGCCCGGACGCATCCGTGATCGGGGCGGATTTCTGCCCGGAAATGCTGGAACACGCGAAAAAACGGGGGCTGGAAAATTTGATCGTGGCCGATGGCCTCAATTTGCCCTTCGAGGATGACCGGTTTGACGCGCTCACCATCGGATACGGCCTGCGCAACATGGCGGACTGGGCGGCGGCGCTCCGCGAATTCGACCGGGTGCTGAAGCCCGGCGGCCTGCTCGTGATTCTCGATTTTTCGCTGCCAAAAATCGCAATCCTCCGGGCTCCGTACCGCTTTTATCTGCACCACATCCTCCCGAAAATCGCCGGACTGCTGACGGGAAATCGCGAAGCCTACGCCTACCTCGGCGATTCGATCGAACGATTTCCGAAAGGTCCGGAGATGCAGGACCTGATTGCGGAAACGGTCGGGGAACCGCTGCCGGATCAGCCCCTGATGGGTGGAATATCGGCGATTTATGCGGCGCATACCGCATAAGCGGCCATTGAAGTTCGTCCAATCTGAAGTAATTTGAACAGTCGGCAGGGCACCCGTCCGCCTCGAGCCGCCTCCTCCCAACACCGATGCCGAAATCGAGTCCAATTCACGTCCTTTGGATTTCCCTGGCGACCGCGATTGCTGCCTTTTTCCTGCTTCCGGCCGCCCGGGCAGAGCTGTCGTCTGAGCAGGAACAGGAAGCGACTCACAAGTGGTCGCGAGCCTTTGCCTGGCTGCAAACCGGGCACACCCTGGCGGAAAAAGAGCAGTGGCCGCTCGCACTGGCCAGCTACTCAGCCTCACTGGAAATGTTTCGCGAAGTGCGCGTGCTGTGGCCGGAATTCAACCCCGAGGTGATGGATTATCGCATCGGGAAACTCCAGGAAACACTTGGGGAAACGCAGATGAAACTCGAAGCGTCGGACCACGATTTGACCCTGCAGTACCTCGACTTGATCGAGATGCTGGAGGAAGCCGAAGCCTTGCGATTCACCAACGAAGACTTCCCAAAGGCCTACGACGCGATCCAGGAAGCGAAATCCCTGATCGACCAGATCGTGGCGCACAATCCGGAAGCGATCCAGGGCGCGCTTTCCAACCAATTGGAGCGAATCGATAACCACCTCGATTTCCTCTACGAAAAAGTCGTCGGAAAAACCCGCTACGTCCGCCCCGGGCTGATGGTGCGTGCTTCGAAAACGAATATGATTGGCACCACCGAATTTGTGAAGCCCGGGGATTTGCCCCAGGGACAGGGAAGCGAAATTTCGTCGGCCCTGTTTCCGTGATTCGCGCCACGTGAAACGCTGGACATGAACAGCGGATCGCGGCACGATTCGAACATGACTTTCCGAAAAAATTCCTCCACCCCCCCTCCTGCTTCCCGCCGCGATTTTCTTCAAACCGCCGGAGCCACCGCAGCCGGCCTCGCGCTGTCTTCACCCGCCGCTTTTTCGCAGGAAAAATCGACTGCCTATCCTCTCAAGGGGCGCCTTTTCAAGACGCTGAAGATCGGGATGGTGAAATTGAAAGACTCCTCGCTGACAGACCGGTTCAAGTTGGCCAAAGAAGCGGGATTCGGGGCGATCGAATTGAGTTGCCCCGGTTCCAACGTCGATGAAGTGAACCAGGCAGTCGAAGAATCCGGTTTACCGGTGGACGGCTCGGTTTGCGCTGCGCACTGGGGCGTCCGGCACACGGACCCTGACCCCAAGGTGCGGGAGGAAGCCCTGAAAAATCTGCTCGGCGCGCTCAAGGAAACCAAGGCAGTCGGGGGAAGTACAGTTCTGCTCGTAGTTGGCCACGGTAAGGACGGAGCCGAAGCCGAAATCTGGGATCGATCCGTCGAGAACATTTCGAAAGCCCTGCCGCTCGCCGCTGAGCTGGGCGTTTCCATCGCAATTGAAAACGTGTGGAACCACTTCTGCTACGATCACGAGGGCGATGTCACGCAAACGGCCGACAAATTCGTGAAATACGTCGATGACTTCAATTCACCCTTCGTCGGCATGCAGTTCGACATTGGAAACCATTGGAAATACGGTCCAACCGGCGACTGGATTCGCGCGCTCGGCAAGCGAATCATCAAGCTCGACGTGAAAGGATTCTCCCGTGCGGAAAACAAGTTTACGAAAATCGGTGAAGGCGATCTCGATTTTGCCGACGTGCGAAAAGCGCTGACCGACATCAATTTTTATGGCTGGTGTGCCGCGGAAGTCGGCGGTGGCGGTCTGGATCGCCTCAAGGAAGTTTCCGACAATATGGATCGGGAATTCGGTCTCGCATGAACCCGAATTCCCCTCCCCCTCCCACCCATCCGACTCACGCATCATCCAGTTCAAGCGGCTGGCTGAAAGGATGCGGCATCACTTGCGGCGTCCTGTTCGTCCTCGGGGTTGTGGCTGTGGCTCTAACGTTTTATTTCATCCGCACGGGTATCCAGGGAAAGGTGGACGAGTACACCTCCATGGGCCCCGTTGAGATCGAGGCTCCGGTGGCCGAATTGGATGAAATTCACGCCGCGATTGCCAAGTTTGATCAATTTCGCGACGACGTCCTCAACGGTCGCACGACGGAAACGCTCGAATTGACCTCAGATGAAGTGAACCTCCTGATTTTTCATCACCCCGACCTGAAAGATGTCCCCGGGGACGTCAAAATGGAACTGCTCGAGGACCGGATCGCCGCTCACGTCAGCATTCCGCTCGACGAACTCGCTGAGGTTTTGCCGGTCGGGGGTGGATTCCTCGAGGATCGCTGGCTCAACGGTCGGATTCTCTTTTCCGGCGGCTATTCAAACGGAAACTGGGATCTGGAAGTCGATGCGGTCGAAGTAAAGGAAACTGAGATCCCGAAGGAATTTCTCGATGAATTCGTGACCGAGTTCAAAACCAGCATCACCGCCCAGTCGGGCACGAATCCCGAGTTCGACAAAGAGATGCAGAAACTCCAGGGCATCCTGAAAGAGATCAAAATCGAGAACGGAAAATTGATCGTCGTGCCGATGAAACCCGCTGCGGAATAAACCAACAGGGTCGGTTCACCAAACGTACCTTGTCGATTCGTGACTGGGGCAAGCGCAGACACGTACCCGAATTTCCTCGCGAAAAGCTTCGAACATCCTTACCTTTATCGAGTTAAGAACCGCTTTCTTCCATGCTGACTCTTCTAGGCTCCCAATCTGAACGCTTCTGTGACGGTCTTTCACGGCGTTCCTTCCTTCAAATCGGCGGTCTCGCCCTCGGCGGGGCTACTCTTCCGGAAATCCTCCGGGCGGAAGCCCTCCAGTCCGGGACCGATTCGCCGAAAAAGCTGAACCACAAGGCGGTCATCATGATTTTCCTGGCCGGCGGTCCGCCTCACCAGGATATGTGGGATATCAAGACCGAGGCACCGAGCGAAGTGCGGGGCGAATTTCAGCCGATCAAAACCAACGTGCCGGGCATCGAAATCTGCGAGGAATTCCCGCAGATGGCGAAAATGGCCGACAAATTCACGTTCATCCGCTCGATGGTCGGGGCCGAAGGCCCGCACGACGCGGTGATGTGCCTGACGGGCAAACCGGGACGGAAAAACGTGCCGCCGGGAGGCTGGCCGTCGATCGGTGCCGCACTTTCCAAGCTCGAAGGACGCGTCAACGAAACGTGTCCGCCGTTCGTCGGGCTCTCGCCGAAATGCGGTCACGACCAGTGGGGCGATCCCGGCCAGGCCGGATTTCTCGGGCCGGCAAATGGAGCCTTCACTCCCTTCCGCGGTGGCGGAAAGGAAGACATCGTCCTGAAAGGAATCGACATTGAACGGCTCGATGACCGCCGCAGTTTGCTGACCAGCTTCGATAATTTCCGCCGTGACGTCGACAATTCCGGCATGATGGAGGGCCTCGATACCTTCAACCAGCAGGCCTTCGGAGTCCTGACCAGCAGCGAACTCGGCAAGGCACTCGATCTTTCCAAGGAAGACCCGAAAATCGTGGAGCGGTACGGAAAAGGCACCGAAAAACTCACTGCCGACGGTCCGTGGAAACGCCTCGACCAGTTCCTGATGGCCCGCCGTCTCGTCGAAGCCGGCGCCCGGTGCGTCACGCTCGGCTTTTCCCGCTGGGACTGGCATGGCGGTAATTTCAAACGCGGCCGCGAAGATTTCCCGCTGCTCGACCAGGGGCTCTCAGCTCTCGTCCAGGATTTGCACGACCGCGGACTCGACCAGGATGTATCGGTCGTGGTTTGGGGTGAATTCGGCCGCACGCCGAAGATCAACAAGAACGCCGGCCGCGATCACTGGCCCCGCGTTTCCAGCGCCGTTCTGGCCTGCGGTGGCATGAATCACGGTCAAGTCATCGGCGCGACCGATCGCCTCGGCGGCGAAGCAACCGATCGCCCTGTCGAGTTCCCCGAAGTATTCTCTACGTTGTATCACGGCCTCGGAATCGACGCCCGCACCACCACGGTCGACGACCTGGCCGGGCGTCCGCATTACCTCGTCGACGCGCAGTATGCGCCGATGAAGGAACTGGTCGGGTAATTCCGACAACTGGTTCCGGCTTTTCGATCGCGGGTCTGTTTGCTACCTTGCGGCATGAACTTGCGAATCATCCCCGCGCTGGTTGCCCTGCTGTCTCTCGTCCCGCTTGCTTTTGCGGCCCTGCCGATCACAGCCATCAAAGATCTTCAGAAAAAAGCGCCCGATCAGGTCGTCATCGAAGTACTCGATTCAAAGACAAACGAGAAAAAGGTGAGCGGTGCGTTTTATTTTTATTTCGATGTGAAAGCAAAAATCACCGCTATCGACCGGAGTGCGTCCGGGCTCAAAATCGGCGATGAAATTCGGATCAAATATTCACGACCAAATATCGACAAAACTCCTGCGGCCGGCGATTGGGCCGGTGGCGTCGACAAAGGAAAGTCTTACACCGCCCACCTGAAACCGGTCGCCGGAAAAGCCGGGAATTTCGACCCCGCCGCCGCGAGTGGGACGTTTGTCGAGGTGAAGAAGAAACCCTGATTTTCTTTTCGCAGGGGCTGAAACCGGGATTTCTCTCTTGATTTAGAACTCCAGACTGTCTTGCGCAGGCGTTCCGCCTGTGCTCAGACCGCGAGGCAAGCTCGCTTCCGCTAGAGTTGTTCTCACGAACCAACAGGGTACGTTTGCCGAACCACCCCTGTTGGTTCGTTTTTCTTACCCCACAACATTATGAGTCGCCTGAATCTTTGTTTTTTATTGATGCTGCCAGCTTGTCTCCATGCTACCGATCCGCTCCTCATAGCGCATCGGGGACTGCTACGTCACACACCGGAAAACACCCTGCCGGCTTTCGCCGGTTGCCTGGAAGTCGGGATGGGGTTCGAACTGGATATCCGCACGACGAAAGACGGGAAACTTGTCGTGCTGCACGACGCGACGCTTGGCCGAACGACGAATGGCCCGGAACGACCGGTGACGGAATTCAACTGGGCGGAGCTGCGCACGTTCGATGCGGGAAGCTGGTTCGATGAGCGTTTCACTGGATTGCGCGTGCCGAGTCTTGAGGAAACTTTCGAGCTGATTCGCGAGCGAAAGCGCCGGGGCACCATGATCGCCTTGAACATCAAAGGGATCAATGAGGATGGCGAACGGGAACTCGTGCGTCTTTTGGATGAGTTCAAGCTGTTCGAGGAGTCGTTCGCGTTCGACCAGAGCGACGAATGCAGCCGGCGCCTCAAGGCGCTTGACCCGCGAATCCGGATTGGTCGCAATGTGAAGCAAGTGGAGTTGGACGACCGGTTGGCCGAAGATGCGACCGACGTGTTTTTACTATCATTCGTGCCAAACAAAACGGAGGTGTCCTCGCTTCGGAAACGCAAGAAAACGATCCTCTTCAACTACGCCGGAGAAGGCGAGCATCGCAGAGAGGAGAAAAACTGGCTCCGGGCTCGCGAAGCGGGCATCGACGGTATGCTCACCGATTACCCGCTCGAATGCGCGATTCTGTGGCGGCGCACCTGAAACCGGTTGGATCGTTTTTCTACTTCAGGTCCACCCGCACCCCGCCGTTCAAGATCGATTCACGGCCAGCCTCAACAACCTGCTCGTTGTAGCCGGAATTCGCCGGCGTGGCGTGAAATCCAGCGGCGTCGATTTCGGTGAGGACGGATTGGCGGGTAGCCAAATCTCCGGACCCGGCGACACGGCTGGCGGCTTCAACAAGCTGCTCGATCGCCCGGAATCCATATCCCACGGGGCGCAGGCCGTCGCCACCATCGCTGCGCTCGATCATTTGGAAATAATCCGGGTTCACAAAGTGGTGGGCCGTGTCGCCGGGATCGGTGCCTGATTCGAGGTTGCAGTATTCGGCGCCGCGGATGTTGTCCTTGTGCTCAATGAATCCGCCGACACCGGTCGCGTCATCTTTCGTGTAGAGTTGCATGCCCTGGTCGTTTCCGGCGGACGCCTGGTTCGGGTAGGCAATTCCGTTCTGCACGTTCAAAACGGCACCGTTTTCCCAAATCACGCGGGCGTCGGTGTAGAGATAGCCGATGTTGCCATTCGGAAAGGCATCTTCAATCCCGTGAACGGACACGGCGACCGGTTTCAGGCCGGTGATGAAGGCGACGAGATCGACGTAGTGGCAGCCGATGTAGACGAAAAAATCGGTCTGGTCAGTGGTGCACCAATTCATGAAATTCGAGTCACGGTACCACCATTTTTCGTGCAGGCGGGCATGCCCGAGCTTGAACTCGCCCATCTGCCCGGCCCGGTATTTTTTTCGCGCGATCCAGTTCTTGTCGTCGTAGCGCTTGTGATATTCCACACCGACAAACAGACCTTTGTCCCGCGCCAGCTTCTCGATTTCGAGGGCTTCGTCGTGTTTCAAAACGAGCGGCTTCACACAAATCACGTGGTGCCCGGCATTCAGCGTATCGACGATCACCTGGCGGTGATGCTGATCCGGGATCGCGATGTAGACGATCGATTGCTCCGGCAAATCGGCGAGGGCCTGCTTGTAAAGATCGGGCTGTGCGTCGTCGGAGGCGTCGGCTCCCGGCAACGGCGTGAAACTGTGTCCCGGAAATGCCGCCGCGAGATCCTTGTCATCCAGCAGCGGCAGGACGGTCGACTTCCGCCGCGCGCAGATCGTGATTTCCCCGATTTTCCCAAGACGCTGGAGTTGGTAGAGGGACGGCAACACCTGCAGCCGCGTGATCATTCCACCGCCGATGAGAAGGACGGGTTTGGGGTCCGTTTGCATCATGCGATTCAACGGGAAAATCCCGTCGGAGCAAAACGAAAAACTGAATCGATCACGGACTTGTCAGTTCCGCTCGTTTCCGCAAACTTTCTCCCGTGAAAACAAAATCGATTCTCTTTTCTCTCGTCGCCAGCGCGGCGCTTTTCCCCACCCTGGCAATCGCCGAGCACTGGACGGAATTCCGCGGGGCCGGGCAGCAGGGCCACGCGCCTGCCGATGTCGAAGTCCCGCTCCGCTGGAGCGAATCCCAAAACATCGCCTGGAAAACGCCAATCGCCGGAAAGGCCTGGTCTTCACCGATCGTCGTCGGCTCCCGGGTGTTCGTAACGACGGCCGTTGAGGAAGACGGCCTCTCGCTCCGCGTGATCGCCGTCGATTTGGAATCCGGAAAACCGATCTGGGATACCGAGGTTCGGAAGAAACCGGACGCCGGCAGGATGCACAAGAAAAACAGCCACGCCTCGCCGACTCCGGTGTTCGAGGACGGAAAAATTTACGCGCATTTCGGGCATCACGGCACTTACTGCGTCGACGCGAAATCCGGCGACATCGTCTGGAAACAGGAATCGATCGAATACCCGCCGGTTCACGGCACGGGCGGATCGCCGATCGTGCTGGGCGACAAGCTGATTTTTTCCTGTGACGGAGCAAAAGATCCAATCGTCGTCGCACTCGACAAATCCACCGGAGACATCGATTGGAAAACAGATCGCGACGTGGAGGTTTCCCGGAAATTTTCTTTTTCCACCCCGCTCCCGATCGAAGTGGACGGCAAAACGCAGGTCGTCGTGCCCGGGTCCGGTGCCCTGATTTCCTATGATCCGGAAAACGGCAATGAAATCTGGCGCTGTCTTTGGGGCGAAGGCTATTCCGTCGTGCCGCGCCCGGTTTACAGCCACGGACTGGTCATCGGCTGTTCCGGATTCAACACCGCGAACATGATCGCCGTCGATCCGACCGGGACCGGTGACGTCACCGACAGCCACAAGAAATGGGAAATCAGCAAGCGAATCCCGAAAGAAAGCTCGCCGATTGTCGTGGGCGATTTGCTGTTTGTGAATGACGACAAGGGCATTCTCAGCTGCGTCGAAGTGAAAACCGGCGAAGTGAAATACGAGCAACGACTCGATGGACAGGGCGGCTATTCCGCCAGCCCGGTATACGCCGGCGGACATCTGTTCTTTCACAACGGCGACGGCATTACGACCGTTGTGAAGCCAACTGATCGATTCGAGAAAGTCGCGGAAAACTCCATCGGCGAATACGGCCTGTCCTCCTTCGGCGTTGCTCCGGACGGGTTCTTGATCCGGACCGAGTCGAACCTGATTCGAGTGAAGAAGTAACCGCCTCGACGCCTCCAATCTTCGCCCCTGCTTTCATGAAACTCCCTTCCATTTTTTGCCTACTCATCCTCGCCCAGGCAATCACCTCCGCCAACGACTGGCCGGGTTGGCGCGGGCCGAACAACAACGGCGTGGCTGATCCGGACCAGGATCCGCCGGTTGAACTGGGAAAACCAAAATGGCAGCGCGATATTCAGGGACGGGGCCACGGCTCGGTGATGGTGTGGAAAGATCGCGTCTGGGTACAGGTCGCGGACAAAACGATTCAGCGTCAATCGCTTCTTTCCTTCGATCGCGACACCGGTCGGCCCAGCACATCGACTGGAATTCACACGGTCGGCTTCAACCAGAAGCTGAACAAGAAAGCGACCTGGGCCTCGAACACCCCGGCGACGGATGGCGAGCGGGTTTACGTGAATTTTCTCCACGGCAACACCGCCAAGACCACCGCGCTCGACATGAGCGGTAACCAGGTTTGGCAGCGTGATCTTTGCGAATATAAGGTCCACCAGGGTTACGGCTCTTCGCCGATCATTTACAAAAATCTCGTGATCGTTTCGGCCGATAACAAGCTCGGCGGCGTGGTTTGCGGACTGGACCGGAAAACGGGCGATGTGGTGTGGAAAGCAGACCGGGCGAAGGAGCCAAACTACCCGTCTCCTGTCGTGCTGAACGCTGCGGGGAAAGATCAGCTTTTCCTGACTGGAACCAACAAGGTGACCAGTTACGATCCGCTCACCGGAAAGGTGAACTGGGAAATCGACGGCGCCACCACCGAATGCGTTACCACGACCGTGACCGACGGCGAGCGAATTTACAGCAGCGGCGGGTATCCGAAAAATCACGTCGCCGCGATCGAGGCAGACGGCTCGGGCAAAATCGCGTGGGAGACGAAAGATCGCGTTTACGTGCCGTCGATGCTGGTTAAAGACGGCCATCTCTACGCAGTCATGGACAGCGGCGTGGCAATTTGCTGGGACGCCAAAACCGGCGCCGAAAAATGGAAAGCACGCCTCGGCGGGAATTTCAGCGGTTCACCCACGCTGGTCGGCGACAAAATTTACGCCGGAAACGAATCCGGAACGGTCTACGTGTTCTCCGCCCGCCCCGACAAGCTCGAGGTGCTGAGCGAACAAAAAATCGCCGACGAAATTTTCTCCAGCCCGTCAATCTGCGGTGGGCAGATCTTTCTCCGGGTAGCAAATTACCGGGGGGTAACGCGGAGCGAATCGATCGTCTGTTTTTCGAAGTAACGCGCTGATTGTAAAGAATTTGTCAGCTCCTTGAATCGTGGGGGTTTCAGGCGCATGTTTGAGGCGTCATGAAAAAGGGTCTGATCATCACCACGAGCGTTTTCCTGATGGCCTCGCTGGCCATTTTCCTTCCCGGATTTGTTCATGGAAACGCGCCGGTCGGCGAACTGCGGCCATTGCCGGACGGAAAATTCGAGATTGTGAATCTCGGTCCGGGGCCACTGTATTTCACCGGCTATTCCACCAGCGATGCCATCATGTCCGCCCGATTCGCCCCCGGCGTGGGCAAAACGCTCCCCGGAGTGGGGATTTGCGGGACGGGACTGGACTCCCGGGAAATCAAGCTTGGAGGTTCAGCCGTCGTGATGGCCTACATTACGCCCGAGGCGTTCTCCGGTGATCCGGTCATCGTTTCCTGCCACGTCCACGGACGGCTGAGCGGCTGGAACCAATTCACCACCTGGATTGCACGGAAAGTTCCGGCCACGAAAACCTGGTTCCCGCCAAAATACGCTCCGACTGCGAACCTGGAGACGAAGCCTTTCGTGCCCTCCAAGCCGGTCGCTGCGAAGTGAAACGATCCGGATCCTACTCCTCGATCTTGCGGGCCTCGAGATCGTCGAAATAGATTGGCAGCCCGGCGTAGGGAGTTGCGAGCAGGCTGACTTTTCCGGACAACCGGTCGATGTCCGTCGCGATGTATTCGAGCTGGTTGTCCTTCGGCTCGTCGTCGCTTTCGGCCCAGATCTTGGCGGAAACCGTCCACGCATCCGCCGCGGGAACGACCGTCAGCTTCAGAAAATGCCATTCGCCCGGTCTCCATTCAAATTCGGTCGACTGGACAATGTCGTCGCCACGCTTCAGTTCAACCTGCTTGCGCAGCGGCACGACGCGGAAATGGAAGCCGTTTCCGCCGTGCAATCCGATCCCGAATCGCGGGGCATTGCGGCGTTTCCGGTCGGCTTTGACGCGAACGATCGCGGTGGCTCCCTCGTCGCGGACGGATTTCCCCATCTGCACGCTGGCTTCCACCAGCGGGTTCGGGGAAAGCTGAACGACCTTGCTTCCGTCCTCCTCTGCAATGTCCCATTCGCCTTCCAGCGCGAGCCAGTCGGATGGCAGATCGGCGCCCTCCAGCTCATCGAAATTATCTTTGAACAACTCGTTCGGGTCCACTTCCTTTTCCTTTTCGCCGTCTTTTTCCTTGTCCTGCGCGGGCAAAGGCAAAGTCGCAACGGCGATCACAAGGCACAGGCCGATTTGGAAAATTTTCATGCGGAAAACTGGCACAAACCGGCGCGGGTGACAATCGCTTCAACGTTGGAGTTTCTTCCCTCTCCTTCGCGAAAACGAACCAACCCTGTTGACTCGCCAATCAAACCCTGTTCATTCGCTCGTGGCCCGAAAACCGATTGTCGCCAGTTATTGCACCACTTTCCTGAAACCGGAGATGCGTCACATCTACCGGCAGGTGAGCGGATTGCGCCGGTTTAACACGTTCGTCGTGACGAAGGAACGGCAGAACGAGGAGCAATTCCCGTTTCCCGATGTCGAGCTGCACCGGAACGTGAGATCGAATTTTCTCCGCCGCTTTTGGCTGAAATACATCCGCCGGGAACCGCCGATCGTGTATCGCGGGGAATACGGAGTGCTTGCGAAAATTCTCGATCGGAAGCGCAAGTGCGACCTGCTGCACATCTACTTCGGCCACACGGGCGTTCATTTGCTTCCGTTTATCCAGCGCTGGGGTAACCCGACGGTGGTGTCCTTTCACGGAATGGACGTGCAGACCCGCGAGAACCAGCCGGGATACGTCGACCGGTTGCGGGAGCTTTTGCAATCCGCCACGCTGGTGATGGCCCGTTCGGATTCGCTGCTCGAACGATTGCGGGAGCTGGGTTGTCCGGAGGAAAAAATCCGCATGAACCGGACCTCGATTCCGACGGAGGATTTTCCGTTTATTCAACGGGAAGCACCGGCTGATGGAACGGCCTGGCATCTCGTGCAGGCCTGTCGCCTGATCGAAAAGAAGGGACTGGATAACACGCTGAATGTATTTTCCCGGTTCCTGGAGGATTGCCCGACCGCAAAACTGACCATCGCCGGCAGTGGTCCGCTGGAGGATACGGTTCGGGCGCAGGCGGAGCAGCTCGGAATTTCAGACAAGGTGGAACTGGCGGGTTTCCTTCGCTCCGCGGAGTTGAAAGCGCTCTACAACAGCGCCCATGTTTTCATCCACCCGAGCCGGATGACCGGGGATCAGAACCAGGAAGGCGTGCCGAATTCCATGCTGGAGGCGATGTCGACCGGGCTGCCGGTCGTTTCCACGAAGCACGGCGGGATTCCCGAGGCGGTGATCGATGGAAAAACGGGGCTGCTTTGCGCTGAAAACGACGAGGATGCGCTGCTCAACAACCTGCGGGCGATTTTGAACCGGCAGGAAGTCTGGCGGCAGATGAGCGAAGACGCTGCAGCCAGCATTCGGGAGACCTTTGATTCGCGAAAAGGGATCGAGAATCTCGAAGACATTTACCTCGAAGCGATGGCAAAGTGGTCGGTGAAACGCTGAAGAAATGAGTGAAACGGATTCAGCCGGGAAGCCGTTGGTGATTTCCCTCTGCGGTACCTATTTGAAAAAGGAGATGCAGTCGCTTTACCGGCAGATTGCGAACCTGCGCAATCACCGGACGAAGGTTTACGCCGAGCGACTTGAGAACCTGGAAGATTTTCCACTCGAACACGCCGAAATCGTTCATATGGAGAAGCGGGAGCGCCCGCGACACCGGGGAAATTTCCTGCTGCGATTCTGGTTCAAGCACGTCATCAAGAAGTGGCCGCCTCCGATCCATATCGGGATGGAAGGCCGCGAAACGGAATATTATCACCCCTACGACCTCGTCGATCGGCTGGCGGAGGATGAGCCGGCCCTCGTTCACGTGTATTACGGTCACAAAGCGGTGAAATATCGCCGCATGCTGCAGGACGCCGGCGTTCCGTGGCTCGTTTCGTTTCACGGGGTGGACGTCGTGAAATTTCTCGATCAACCGGGTTACCGCGAGGGCCTGACCCGCGTTTTTGCCGAAGCGCAGCTCGTGCTGGCCCGATCGGAATCGCTGCTCGACCGGTTGCGGGATCTCGGTTGCCCGGAGGAAAAACTGCGGTTGAACCGCACTCCCGTTCCGCTGGACGCGATCGAATTTGGCCTCCGCCATCCGCCCGAAGACGGGAAATGGCGGCTCTTCCAGGCCTGCCGGTTGATTCCCAAGAAGGGCCTGTTCACCACCCTGAAAGCTTTGCCGAAAGTCGTGGATCGCTGGCCGGACTTGAAATTCGTGCTGGCCGGAACGGGGCCGGATGAGGAACGGTTCCGCGAGGCCGTAGCGGATGCCGGACTGGAGAACAACGTCGAATTACTTGGCTGGGTCGATCAGGACCGATTGCGGGCGGAATTTGCCCGGGCCCACGCGTTTCTTCATCCCAGCGAGCTGACCGAAACGGAGGATCAGGAAGGTGTGCCCAACGCCATGGTGGAAGCAATGGCGGCCGGCCTGCCGATCCTCGCAACCACGCACGGCGGCATTCCCGAGGCGGTGGAGCACGATCAGGACGGATTTCTCGTGCCGGAAAAGGATCACGAAGCGTTGGCAGACGCGATTTTAAAGCTGCTCGATTCGCCCGACACGCTGGCCCGGTTTTCACAGCAGGCGCACGACTCCGTGACGGAGAAATTCGGTTTTGAGCAGCAAATTGGCGCGCTGGAGGCGTGCTACGCGGAAGCGATCGAGAGCGGCCGCGAATCACTCGTAAACGCGGAATAGCCCCGAGTGATCGAGGTCCCCGTTCCCGTCTTCCACGACAAATTTTTCCCACATCGCGCGGCAGTTCTGGAGGGTCGGGGATTCCAGCCCGATTGATTCTGCCAATTCACAAATCAGGCGGACATCTTTCAACTGCCAGGTGGAACGGCCGCCCGGCTCGAAATTCCGCCGCACCATCCGATCGCCGTGGAGATCGAGAATCCGGCTATCGGCGAAGCCTCCGCGCAGCGCTTCCCTCACCTTCCCCGAGTCAACGCCGGCGAGCTCGGCCAGCCGCAGAGCCTGCGCCACCGCGTCGATCGTCTGGGCCACTATCAACTGGTTCGCCAGCTTCGTGACCTGCCCCGATCCGGGCGGACCGAGATGCGTCACTTTTTCTCCGACCACCTCGAGGATCGGCTTTGCCCGGGAAAAATTGGCGTCTGTTCCACCGGCCATAATCGTCAAGTTCGCTGCCTCGGCACCGACCTGTCCGCCGGAAACCGGCGCGTCCACCCAGTTCCCGCCGACGCGTTCCGCGAATTGCTTCGTGGCCGGAACGCCAGTCGTCCCGAAATCGATGATCAACGCATCTTCGTGCAGCTTCTCCGAAAGACCGCCCTTTCCAAACACAACGCTCTCGACGACTTCGGTCACGGTCAGGTTCACGCAAATTACTCCGTCGGCGATTTCTTCGGCCAGCGCCGGCAGCGAATCGGCCCGCTTCAATCCGTCCGCCACCGCGGTTTCGGCCGGACCTTCGCTGCGATTCCAAACCGTCACCTCCGCGCCCGCCGCGTGCAAATGCCGCGCCATCGGTGCCCCCATGTTTCCGAGGCCGACGAATCCGATCTTGTGTCCGGTCAAAGCTGTGGTCATCTTCGTTTTTCTTCCAAAATCGACCGAAACGCGAATGAAAGTTGTCATCACCGGCGGAGGCGGATTCCTCGGCTCCCAGCTCGCCCGAAAATTACAGGATCGTGGTGAACTGACCGGCCCGTCCGGCGAGCCGGAACCCATCGACGAACTCGTCCTGTTCGACGCCATTTTTTCCGGAACGATCCAACAAGGTTGGGTCGGAGAAGCAACCCTGTTGACTCGTAACATCACCGATCGGGACGCGGTTTTTGATGCCATGGTCGATGCCGACACGATTTTTCACCTCGCGTCGATGGTGAGTGGAGAATGTGAGAAAAAGTTTGATGACGCGTTGAACGTCAACCTGCAGGGCGGGTTGCATGTATTCGAATCTGCGCGCGCACGGGGGCCCAAAACGCGAGTCGTCTTCGCCAGTTCGATTGCGGTTTTCGGCGGGGAAGCGATGCAGGAGCCAAACACTGATTTTACCAAGCAGACACCTCAAACGACCTACGGAATCACAAAGGCGGCTTGCGAATCGCTGGTCAATGACTACTCCCGGAAAGGGTTTTTCGACGGCCGGTCCGCCCGCCTGCCGACCGTCATCATTCGCCCCGGCAAACCGAACGCGGCGGCCTCAAGCTGGGCGAGTGGCATGTTTCGCGAACCCCTTGCGGGCGAGCCGTGCGAGTTGCCGGTGCACCGGGACCAGTGCCATCCCATGACCGGCTATCGAACCGTGATTGATTCGCTGGTCGAAATTCACGAAATCCATCCGGAAAATCTCGGGCAGGATCGGGCGCTTGGATTGCCGGCTCATCGGGTGACGCCTGCGGAAGCGGAGTATGTGGTCAACGCGGTCGCGGAGGAACGCGAAATTCAGCCCGGGCTGATCGTGGATGCCTTCGATCCGGAAATTCAGGCAATCGTCGACAACTGGCCGACAGATGTCGACGGATCCCGTGCGGTGAAACTCGGTTTGCCCCATCCTCCTGAGTTGAAAGAAATCGTGCGGCAGTATCTGGATGATTTTGGTGGCGCGGAGATGGCGTGACTTTTTCTTCAAAACCGACCGGAAATTTCCCATGCTGACAGCATGAGTGAAACTCCTTCCGAGCCGCCTGAAATGCTTCACCCGCGCCCCGGAGGCGGTTTCAGCCGCCGGGATGCCCTTCGGGGTGGAGCGCTTACCGCGGCCGCTGCCGCCGCTGCAGGCGGATTTGGGGCGCAATCGACGGCTTCCGGCCAGCAAAACCCGAAATCAGCGGATGACCGGCGTTCTTCCCCGAAAAAATACGGGAAGATGAAGAAGTCGATCAACCAGTGGGCGTTCCCCTACCCTGACCGGATGAATTTGCGGGAATGCCTGCAACTGGCGAAGGATGCAGGATTTGACGGCATCGAATTGAATTACGACCTGGAAAACGATCTGTCTCCGAACGGAACAACGGAGGATTACCGGAAAATTCGCAAGATGGCCGATGAAATCGGGATCGAGATCAG